>JALETI010000156.1 GCA_022781515.1 Lachnospiraceae bacterium | reverse complement strand
TACATTGGCAAGGGTTAAGCAGCTGATCAAGATGCAGGATAATGTACTGCGTATTATGGTCGAAGGGCTGGAGCGTGTAGAATTAATAAGTCTGGAAACAAACGGTACCTATCTGACTGGTGAGATAGAGTTCAAACCCCGTGGGGATATTAACAGGGAGTTGGATTATACTCAGCAGGAAGCAATGGTACGTATCCTGAAAGAAGATCTGGAAAAGTATGGAACAGACAGTTCCATGGGGAAACAGGCCATTCCTCATCTGATGGAATGCAAAAAACTGGAGGATCTGCTGCAGCAGGTTCAGATCATTTTCCCTTTTTCCGTGGAATCCCGACAGGAGATTCTGGAATCGGAGTCGTATGAAGCTCTTTTTACCCTGATTCTAAAACTGATTCGTGAAGAACAGGTGATTAATCAGATCAAGAAAGAGTTTCAGGCAAAGGTAAAGGAACGTATCGATCAGTCTCAGAAAGAGTATATTCTGAGAGAACAGATGAGGGTGATCCGTGAAGAACTGGGTGAGGATATCAGCAATACCAGTGATGCAGATGAATACCAGAAAAAGGCAGACAGCCTGAAAGCACCTGCTGAAGTAAAGGAAGTGCTGAAAAAGGAAATCAGTCGTTTCCGTATGATTCCCAACGGAAGTCAGGAAGGAACGGTTTCCAGAAACTATATTGAAGCACTGTTGGATCTGCCCTGGAATAAGGTGAGCCGTGACAACAACAGTATTTCACGTGCCCGTAAGATTCTGGATGAAGACCATTACGGAATGGAAGATATCAAGAAACGGATTATCGAATACCTTGCGGTCCGTGCGGTTACAAAAAAAGGGGATGCACCGATTATCTGCCTTGCAGGCCCTCCCGGAACCGGTAAGACATCCATTGCCCGTTCGGTTGCCCGTGCATTGAATAAGAAATATGTTCGGGTATGTCTGGGCGGTGTCAGAGATGAAGCAGAAATCCGCGGCCATAGAAGAACCTACATTGGCTCGATGCCGGGACGGATTGCAGAAGCTCTGAAACAGGCAGGTACATCCAACCCGCTGATTCTTCTGGATGAAATCGATAAAGTAAGCAGTGATTATAAAGGAGATACATCTGCTGCACTGCTGGAAGTACTGGACAGTGAGCAGAACAGCCATTTCCGGGATCACTACATTGAAGTACCCATTGATCTGTCTCAGGTACTTTTCATTGCAACGGCCAATGATGCTTCCGCAATTCCGAGACCGCTGTATGATCGTATGGAAGTAATCGATGTCAGCTCCTATACGGAAAATGAAAAATATCATATTGCCACAGAACATCTGATTGAAAAGCAGATGAAGAAAAATGGTCTGAAAAAGGATCAGCTTCGAATTACAGACGAGGCACTTCGGACAGTGATTCATAATTACACCAGAGAAGCCGGTGTTCGTAATCTGGAACGTCGCATTGCCGACATTTGCAGAAAAGCAGTATGCAATCTTCTGGATGACGGCAGCAGTATGGATCATATTGTTGTGGACAAAGAGAATCTGAAAGATTATCTGGGAATTGAAAAGGTAAACTTTGAACCGGCCAATGAAGAAGATGAAGTTGGTATTGTAAGAGGACTGGCATGGACCAGTGTAGGCGGTGATACCCTTCAGATTGAAGTGAATCTGATTCCCGGTAAAGGACAGCTGCAGCTGACCGGTCAGCTGGGTGATGTGATGAAGGAATCCGCACAGATCGCTTTGACCTATGTGAAATCTGTAGCGGGCGATTATGGAGTGGATAAAGACTTTTTCGAAGAAAATGATATCCATGTACATATTCCGGAAGGCGCCGTACCGAAAGACGGTCCCAGTGCCGGTATTACCATGACAACAGCCATTCTTTCCGCTATCACAGGCAGAAAAGTATATGCGGATCTTGCCATGACAGGTGAAGTAACCCTGCGCGGCCGTGTCCTTCCCATCGGAGGCCTGAAGGAAAAACTACTGGCAGCCAAGATGGCAGACATCCACAACGTACTGGTACCGGTTAAAAACATGCCCAATGTAGGCGAACTGGCAGCCGAAATCACAGACGGACTGAACATCACCTATGTGGGAAATATGACAGAAGTCATCAACAACGCATTTGTACAGTAAAAAAAGGGACCGGCGCACGAATTCAATTTTGTGCGTCGGTCCCTTTTTCGCACTTCAAGCCAGTCAGTATATCCACCACGGGTACAGAACCTGAGTCTTTGAAGCTCTAGAGCTCAAGCAAATAAACCCTTTTGGTGGATATATCTGCACTGGCTCGAAGTGCTTGTTAGTGAAAGCCCCTTATATCTCCTGATCGGTACCATTTTAAACGCCGGTTCTTAGCGATCGTTCTTCCATACAAGAAGGACGAGAGCTTAGAATCCGCTGCGTTTAAACCTGAGCGAGAGCGTGTACCGGATGGAGATACAAGGGGCTGAAACGAAAACTGGATACAAAGCAGGAATTGCTCTTATTCCATTTCATCCAGTGTCTTCTGAATCCGATCCCGTACAGAAGCACCCAGAAATTTCTTTTCATCCCGACTCAGCTGTTTTGGGTAAATCGGTTCTCCGAAATGAATATGTACTTCCGCAGGACGAATGAAAGGAACATGTTTTTCCCATACATTATCTGTTCCTTTGATTGCTACCGGAATAATGGCACAGCCGGATTTATCGGCAATCTTCATACTTCCTTCTTTGAATTCCAGCATTTCATCCGTCTGACTTCTGGTTCCTTCCGGGAAAATAAAGATAGAGATTCCGTTTTTCACCTGCTCAATTCCGGACAGAATCGTTTTCAATCCCTGTTTGATATCGCTGCGGTCCAGCAATAAGCAATTCAGCAATTCCATCCATTTATTGAAGATGGGGAAGCGTCCCATTTCTATTTTGGCAACATATCCGCAGACGGTGTCAATGGCAACATAAGTTGTTACAATATCAAAATAACTGCGGTGATTTCCTACATAAAGGACCGGTTCATCCGGTATATTTTCTTTGCCGGTAACCGTAAGGCGGATACCGGCTATCCTAATCATAATGCGAAGGACACCACGGATCATGCGACTGGCAATCCGATCGTTACGTTCCTTATGTGTTCCTCGGGTAGCTCTCAGAAACAGCTGTACAGGGTATGTTACAATCAGATACAGACCAATTGTCAGTGCAGTAAGAATAGTTCGTATCATAAATAATGCTCCTTAAGCTTTGATTTTAAAATCAGAAACATCAGAAAGAACGACATATTTTCTGATGGGTTCTGATTTCACCAAAGAAAGTATATCATACTTTCATTTATAAGGAAAGAAAACTATTTGTTCTGAAACTGTTTTTCTACATATACCCGGTTTACTGCAGCCAGAACCATGGAACGGACCAGAATGGTTTCATTGGTACGTTTGGTTTCGATACTCGGAAGAGGTTTTCCTGTAAAGAAGAAGGCTTCTTTTAAAGCATTCTCAAATTCATGACAGAAAAAAGTGTAAGCCACTTCATGCGGATACGTTTTTTTCTGCAGTTCAAAAAAACCGGCAATCTGCTGCAGCGAAAATATAGGCTTCAGCAGAGTCGTTATAATAATGTAGCAAAGGTGTTTCCGGTAATAACGTTTTTTAACCGGAGCAGGTATCACACCGGCTTTGATATAATTACTGATCATGGCACCGGTGGTGGGTTCCGGACTGATCAGTTGCAGGGACTGGTTGATGATTCCCAGAACCTGTTCCAGATACAGACCGATATCCGGCAGGTCATGATAGGAAGGACAATGGAATGCCCTGACTTCCTTTTCCAGAGCTTTTTTTGCCAGCTCATAATCTTCTTTTGATATGTTTTCATTTCCTGAATTTTCTGTAAATGTTTCTTTTGTCACAATATTCTCCCCATTCAAATATCATTCTGATTTGAAATTCTGCATTCTATCCGCTGCGGATAGGAACTATTTTCGTCAAAAGCAACAATTTAAAATCAAAAATACAATAAAATTAAATGCAAGTATTATAATTTACTATTTTACCACATTTTAAATATTCAGTCAACGGATGTAAATAGTGCTTTACAAAAAGATTAGAATGTGATAATATAACCTCCGACATCGAAACAAAGGATGTTAAACATTTGATGTAAAGATGGAAAAGACGTCATTTGAAAAAGCATCAGATTCTGTCAGAACGAAAGGAACAGTATATGCTCAGAATAATAGGTACCGGTTCAGCATTGCCGGAAAAGGTAGCAGACAATAATTGGATCGCACAATATGCAGATACTTCAGATGCGTGGATTCAGGAACGAACCGGTATCAGACAGCGACATATTGCAGAAGATGAAACGGTGGCACAGCTTGCAGTCAAGGCTGCGAAGGCTGCATTGGATAATTCTTCAATAAGCGCAGAAGACATTGATCTGATTCTGGTTGCTACAGGTTCATCTGAACAGCTTTATCCCTGCATTGCCTGTGAAGTACAGGCCGCATTGGGAGCCGTCCATGCGGCATGTTTTGATCTGAATGCAGCCTGCAGTGGTTTTATCACAGCATATCAGACCGCATTTGGTCATGTGAAAGCAGGTCTTGCAAAAAACGTTCTGGTCATTGGAGCAGAATGCCTCAGCAAACTGGTTGACTGGACCGATCGCGGAACCTGTATTCTCTTTGGAGATGGAGCAGGTGCAGTGATTTTGCAGGAACAGGCGGATTCCGAAGTGACACAGGAACCGGTATGTGTGATGCATGCCGATGGATCCAGGGGTCAGGTGCTGACCTGCAATTCCGGAAGAAAAAACGGAAGCTCTCCCTATGGAGAATTCATGCAGATGGATGGCAGAGCAATTTATCAGTTTGCTGTCCGAAAAGTACCGGAGGTGATTCGGGAAGTGCTGGACAAGGCAGGAAAACAGCCGGAAGATGTGGATTACTTTATTCTGCATCAGGCAAACAAACGAATCATCGAATCCATTTCCGCACGTCTGAAACAGCCTATGGAAAAGTTCCCCACCAACATTGAATGGAATGGCAATATTTCTTCTGCCTGTATCCCGGTTCTGCTGGATGAAATGAATCGGGCAGGAAAACTGAAACCCGGTATGAAGATGGTTCTGGCGGGCTTCGGCGCAGGTCTTACCTGGGGAAGCATTTACCTGGAATGGTAAATGAACAGAAACAAATAACGAGTAAACAAAGATAAGAAAAAGAAAGAGGTAAATCATATGTTAGAAAAAATCAAAGCTATTATTGTTGAAGGTACAGGCGCAGACGAAACAAAGATCACAGCAGAAGCATCTTTTAAGGAAGATCTGGGTCTTGACTCTCTGGATTTGTTTGAACTGGTCATGAAATTTGAAGATGAATTTGGCGTAGAAATCCCCACAGATGATCTGGAACAGATCACTACAGTTGGTGCACTGATGGAGTACATCGAAAAGCTTCAGTAATAACCGGGTGAATTATATGAAAACAAGAATTACTGAATTATGCAATATCGAATATCCTGTATTTCAGGGAGGTATGGCATGGGTCGGTACCTGGGAACTGGCAGCTGCTGTTTCCGAAGCAGGCGGGCTGGGAATTATCGGTTCCGGCGGTGCACCGGCAGACTGGGTTGCAGAACAGATCCGACAGGTGAAAATGCACACCGATAAACCCGTCGGTGTCAATCTGATGCTGATGAATGAAGATGCTGATGCCATTGCAGAGCTGCTGGTAAAGGAACAGGTTCCCGTGGTGACAACCGGAGCAGGTAATCCCGGCAAATACATGAAAGCCTGGAAAGAAGCGGGAATACGTGTGATTCCTGTAGTAGCAAGTACTGCTCTGGCACGCATGATGGAAAAGGCCGGAGCAGATGCAGTAATCGCAGAAGGCACAGAATCCGGCGGCCATATCGGAGAATCCACAACCATGACGCTGGTACCTCAGGTGGTGGATGCAGTATCCATTCCGGTCATTGCCGCAGGCGGAATTGCAGATGGAAGAGGTATGGCCGCAGCATTTATGCTGGGAGCAGAAGGTGTTCAGATGGGTACCGTATTTGTGGCTTCCGAAGAATCCATTGCCAGTGATGCCTATAAAAACCGGATCCTGCGAGCAAAAGATATTGACACCAAAGTAACCGGAAGAACTACAGGTCATCCGGTACGTACCCTTCGAAATCAGCAGACAACAGAATATCTGCGTCTGGAAGCGTCAGGTGCATCCTTTGAAGAACTGGAACGGCTGACACTGGGCGGCCTCAGAAAGGCTGTCATGGAAGGTGATGTGGATCACGGCAGCGTGATGGCAGGTCAGATTGCAGGTATGGTGAAAGAAGTACGCAGCTGTAAGGAGATTGTAGAAACAACCTGCAGTCAGGCAGAACAGCTGTTAAGGAGATAAGATGAGTAAAATTGCATTTGTATACCCGGGACAGGGCACACAGACTGCCGGAATGGGCAGGGATTTTTATGAAAACAGTGAACTGGTCCGTGCAGCATATGAGGAAAGTGCAGAAATCCTCGGATTTGATATTGCATCCATCTGCTTTGAAAAGAACGATCTTCTGGATCGGACAGAATATACCCAGGCAGCATTGGTTACCACCTGTCTGGCCGTGACGAGAGAAGTATTGCAAACAGGCATCAGACCGGATATGACCGCAGGACTGAGCCTCGGTGAATACTGTGCAATTTCAGCTGCAGGCGGTATGAGTTTTGCAGATGCGGTCCGTACCATCTGGGTTCGCGGCAACCTGATGAATGATGCAGTTCCGGAGGACTTCGGCGGCATGGCAGCGGTTCTTGGGCTTACAGGTGAAGCGGCAGCAGCTGCTCTGGAAGGGCTGGAAGGTGTATCGGTGGCCAATTATAACTGCCCCGGTCAGGTGGTGATCACCGGTGAGAAGCAGGCTCTGGCTGCAGCGGCAGAACCTTTGAAGGCTGCCGGAGCAAGACGTGTGCTTCCACTGAATGTCAGCGGTCCTTTTCATTCACCTTTTCTGAAAGAAGCCGGTGAAAAACTGGATGAATATCTGGGAAAAGTTAACTGGACGGAACTTCAGGTTCCCTATGCTGCCAATATTAACAGCGCGATTATCACAGATATCAGAGAAACAAGAGAGTTATTGAAACAGCAGGTATCCGGTTCTGTTCGCTGGGAACAGAGCGTACTGGCCATGAAAGAAGCCGGCGTGGATACATGGGTTGAGATCGGTCCCGGTCAGACTCTGTCCAAATTTATTAAAAAAATTGACAGCAGTGCCAAGGTAATCAATATCAGTAAATGGGATGATCTGCAGAAATTGGTTTAGATCCGGAAAGGAAACAGGATGTTAAAAGGAAAAGTTGCACTTGTAACAGGCGCTTCCGGCGGAATCGGACGTGCTGTTGCACTGGCTTATGCAAAAAATGGTGCGGCAGTTGCCATTCATTATCGCGGAAATCAGGAAAAGGCAGAAGAGGTACGTCAGGAAATTGAAGCCCTTGGCGGTACAGCAGAACTGTTCTGCTGTGATGTGGCAGATTTTACAGCAGCAAAAGAACTGATTGATGGTGTGGTAAAGCATTTTGGCAGAATTGATATTCTGGTAAACAATGCCGGTATCACAAAGGATGGTCTGCTGATGGGTATGTCTGAAGCAGATTTTGATATGGTTATTGATACCAATCTGAAAGGAAGCTTCAACTGTATGCGGTTTGCAAGCCGTCAGATGCTGCGTCAGAAATCAGGAAGAATCATCAACGTTTCTTCTGTATCCGGTGTGGCCGGCAACGCCGGACAGGCAAATTATGCGGCATCAAAGGCCGGCATGATCGGTCTGACCAAGTCAGCAGCAAAGGAACTGGCAGGAAGAAGTATTACCGTAAATGCCATTGCACCCGGCTATGTGAAAACAGCCATGACAGATAAACTGTCTGAACAGGTGAAAAATCAGGTACTGAGCCAGATCCCCATGGGCAGATATGCAGAACCGGAAGATATTGCAGGCGCAGCTGTATTCCTTGCATCGGATATGGCTTCTTATATCACCGGCCAGGTTCTCGTTGTTGACGGCGGAATGGTGATCTAAAAAACAACATCATGGAGGGACATAAAGTGGAAAAACGCAGAGTCGTAATCACCGGTATGGGTGCTGTGACACCCATCGGCAATTCTGTTGAGGAATTCTGGGCCGGTATTAAGGAAAATAAAGTGGGAATCGGTGAAATTACCCGATTTGATACTTCTGATTATAAAGTAAAACTGGCGGCAGAGGTTAAGGACTTTGATCCGAAGACCCGTATGGATTTTAAAACTGCAAAACGTATGTCAGCATTTTCCCAGTATGCAGTTGCTGCAGCCGATGAAGCAATCAAAATGGCAGCACTGGATATGGAACAGGAAGATCCCTGGCGTGTAGGTGTTATGGTAGGATCCGGAATCGGCGGTCTGAAGGAAATCGAAGATGCACAGCAGACCATTCTGAACCGAGGCCCCAGAAGAGTGAATCCCCTGGTTGTTCCCATGATGATCTCCAATATGGCAGCAGGAAATGTGGCAATTGCATTTGGCATGAAGGGAAAATGTATCAGCATGACAACTGCATGTGCCACAGGTACCCATTCCATCGGTGAAGCCATGCGTACCATTCAGTACGGTGAAGCAGATGTGATGCTGGCAGGGGGTACAGAAGGCTGTATTACACCCGTTTCTGTGGCAGGTTTCTCCAGTCTGACAGCACTGACATCTGAAACTGATCCTGCAAAGGCATCCATTCCCTTTGATCAGAACCGCGGCGGTTTTGTCATCGGTGAAGGCGCCGGTGTTCTGGTTCTGGAAGAACTGGAGCACGCAAAGAAAAGGGGCGCAAAGATTCTGGCTGAACTTTGTGGTTACGGTGCAACATGTGACGCATTCCATATCACATCCCCCGCGGAAGATGGAAGCGGTGCAGCAAAGGCTATGGAACTGGCCATGGAGGAAGCCGGCGTGAAACCGGAAGAAGTGGATTATATCAATGCCCACGGTACAGGAACCCATCACAATGATCTGTTTGAAACCAAGGCCATTCATCTGGCACTGGGTGAAGCGGCAGAACAGGTGAAAGTAAGCTCCACCAAATCCATGATCGGTCATCTGCTGGGTGCAGCCGGTGCGGTGGAAATGGTTGCCTGCGTGAAAATGATGGAAGAGGGATATATTCATCCCACCGTAGGAACCACAACTCCCGGTGAAGGCTGTGATCTGGATTACGTGCTGGGCGAAGGTGTATCGCAGGATGTGAATGTGGTGATGTCCAATTCCCTTGGATTTGGCGGACACAATGCGACTTTACTGATCAGAAAATATGAGGATTAGTCATGCAGTACGATGAAATTGTTGCAATGGTAAAAGAAGTTTCAAAACTGGGTGTATCCAGCTTCCAGTTTTCTGAAGGGGATATGCACATTTCCATGGACTTTCCGGTGGAAAAACAGGAATTGGAAGAAGGAGTTGTGAGAAGAACGGTTTCTCCTTCCGTAAAACAGGAAGAAACTGCAGCTTCTGAACAGCTTGTGGAGGGAACAGAAGTGAAATCCCCTCTGGTGGGAACCTTCTATGCTGCACCGGAAGAAAACGGAGAACCTTATGTAAAAGTGGGAGACTATGTGAAGAAGGGTCAGACTCTCTGTATTGTGGAAGCAATGAAACTGATGAATGAAATTGAAAGCGAAACAGATGGTGTTGTTGCGGAAATCAGAGTAAAAGACAAGCAGACCGTTGAATACGGACAGACACTTTTTGTTATCAGATAATTTGTCCGGCACAGTCAAAAAACGGAAGAAGGCATCACCGGATTGCTGTACGGAACATACCATGAAGAAAGCAGAGGATTATCATATGAAGTTAGGTATTAAGGAAATTGAAGAAATTCTGCCCCACCGTCATCCTTTTCTGCTGATTGACAGCATTGAAGAACTGGAGCCCGGTGTCAGTGCAGTAGGTTATAAATGCGTGACATTCCGCGAAGATTTCTTCAGAGGTCATTTTCCGCAGGAACCGGTTATGCCCGGTGTCCTGACCATTGAAGCACTGGCTCAGGTGGGTGCCGTTGCCATTCTGTCTCTGGAAGAAAACAAGGGAAAGATTGCTTATTTTGGCGGCATCAATAAATGCCGTTTCACCGGAAAAGTCGTTCCCGGTGACAAGATTCGTCTGGAAACCCGGATCATCCATTCCAAAGGTCCCATGGGTGTGGGAGAAGCCGTTGCCAGTGTGGATGGAAAAGTTGTTGTGAAGGCAGAACTGACCTTTATGGTCGGATAATTTTGGAGATAAAATGCTATGATTCAGAAAATATTGATTGCCAACAGAGGCGAAATTGCTGTCAGAATTATTCGTACCTGCCGCGAAATGGGCATCCGGACCGTTGCAGTCTATTCCGAGGCGGACAAAGACGCACTGCATACACAGCTGGCCGATGAAGCGGTCTGTATCGGACCCGCATCCGCCAGAGACAGTTACCTGAACATGGAGCAGATCATCAGTGCAACCATGGTAACAGGAGCAGATGCCATTCATCCCGGCTTTGGTTTTCTTTCCGAAAACAGCAAATTTGCAGCTCTTTGCGAAGCATGCCATATCATTTTCATCGGTCCTGAATCGCAGGTAATTGAAAAACTGGGCAACAAAGCCATTGCCAGAAAGACCATGACCGATGCTGGCATTCCTGTCATTCCCGGCAGTGAAGAATCCGTTACCGATGTGGAACGTGCTCTGGAGCTGGCAGAAGAAATCGGATACCCTGTTATCGTAAAGGCTGTTCTGGGCGGCGGCGGAAAGGGTATGCGTACTGCTTATTCAAAGGAAGAATTAAGACAGCAGTTCCTTACCGCGCAGAAAGAATCTGCACAGGCATTTGGTGATGATCATATGTATCTGGAGCATTTTATTGAAAAACCCAAACATATTGAGATTCAGATTCTGGCAGATCAGCATGGAAATGTGGTACATCTGGGGGAAAGAGACTGTTCCATTCAGAGAAATCATCAGAAAGTGATTGAAGAAGCACCTTCTACTGCTCTGGATGAAGATCTGCGAAAGCGTATGGGTGAAGCAGCCGTAAAAGCAGCAAAGGCGGCAGGATACACCAGCGCCGGAACCATTGAATTTTTACTGTCTGCGGACAGAACCTTTTATTTTATGGAAATGAATACCCGTATTCAGGTGGAACATCCCGTTACGGAATGGGTAACCGGCATGGATCTGGTGAAGGAACAGATCCGCATTGCAGATGGTCAGAAACTTTCCGTTACACAGGAGGATATCCGGATTACCGGACATGCCATTGAATGCAGAATCAATGCAGAAGATCCTTCCAGAGGATTCCGCCCCTGTCCCGGTATGATTTCCGACATGTATTTGCCGGGCGGATTCGGTGTCCGCATTGACAGTGCTGTTTACAGCGGCTATTCCATTCCGCCCTGGTATGATTCCATGATTGTAAAGCTGATTGTTCATGGCAAAGACCGGCAGGAAGCAATCCGGAGAATGCACAGTGCATTGGGTGAAGTGATTATTGAAGGTGTTACCACCAATCTGGAATTTCTCTATCGGATCATGGAAAGAAAGGATTATCAGGAAGGGGATCTGGACAACGGATGGCTGGAAAGAATCCTGGATGAGCTGAAAGAAGGGTGACATAGAAGATGAATATCAGTGGTATTTTTAAAAAGAATCCGATTCGCAGTGTGGATACGGAGACAGAACGATACGATGGATACGATGCGGAAGAAACGGCAGCACAGTCATCGGAAGGTCAGAGTTCGGTGATTCCGGAGATTCCGGACGGATTGATGACCAAGTGTCCCAAATGTAAAAAGACCATTCTTTCCCAGGATCTGAAAGGACTGCATTATATCTGCCCAAAATGCGGACATTATCTGCGCATGTATGCCTGGAAACGTCTGAAACTGCTGGCAGATCCCGACAGCTTTGAAGAATGGGATACCGGCCTGATCACAAAAAATCCCCTCCATCTGAAGGAATATCCGGGAAGAGTCCGTTCTCTGCAGGAAAGTACAGGACTGGATGAAGCCGTTATCACAGGAAAAGCAAAAATCAATTCCATGGACACCGTTCTGATGATTATGGACTGCAGATTTCTGACAGCCAGCATGGGACAGGTGGTGGGTGAAAAGATCACCAGAGGAATTGAACGTGCAACGGCTGAAAAACTTCCCGTGATCATTGTATGTTGTTCCGGAGGGGCCAGAATGCAGGAAGGTATGACGTCTCTCATGCAGATGGCAAAGACATCAGCAGCTTTGAAACGTCACAGTGATGCCGGTCTATTATATATATCTGTTCTGACCGATCCCACAACCGGTGGTGTAACAGCAAGTTTCGCCATGCTGGGAGACATTATTCTGGCGGAACCCCGTGCCCTGATCGGATTTGCAGGTCCCAGAGTCATTGAACAGACCATTGGTCAGAAATTACCCAAAGGATTTCAGCGTTCCGAATTTCTGCTGGAACATGGTTTCATTGATGCCATTGTAGAACGGGAGAATATGAAAAACGTTCTGGGTGAGATTCTGTCCCTGCATGCAGCAGAGCAGAAGGTATTAGAAAAAGAAGGCAGCAGTGAGGAAACAGTTGCTGACGGAACGGAAACGGATAAGACCGGAAAGAATCCGTTTAGTAAAGAACGGGCAAAAGCCAAAACTCCCTGGGAGAGAGTTCAGCTTGCCAGAGCAAAGGATCGTCCTGTGGCTGAGGATTATATGGACAGGCTGTTTACTGATTTTATTGAATTTCATGGAGACAGAAACTTTGCTGATGATGCAGCAATCTGCGGCGGAATTGCCAGATTCTGCGGTCAGCCTGTAACCGTTATTGCTCAGATGAAGGGACATGATACCAAAGATAATATCCGCAGAAATTTTGGAATGCCGAAGCCGGAAGGCTATCGGAAAGCCATCCGTCTGATGAAGCAGGCAGAAAAATTCCATCGTCCCGTGATCTGTATTGTGGACACTCCCGGAGCATACTGCGGTATGGAAGCAGAAGAACGCGGTCAGGGAGCTGCCATTGCAGAAAGCATTTATGAAATGTCCGGATTGAAAACACCGGTATTGTCGATTCTGATCGGCGAAGGCGGCAGCGGCGGTGCCCTGGCCATGGCTGTATCCGATGAAATCTGGATGATGGAAAATGCAAGTTATTCCATTCTTTCGCCGGAAGGGTTTGCGTCCATTCTCTGGAAAGATGCATCTCTGGCAGAAAAAGCGGCAAAATCCATGCAGCTGACCTCCTATGATCTGATGAAAAATGGATTTATTGAAGCAATCATTTCTGAACCGGATCATTACACCTGTGAGGAAATGGATAAGGTATGTGAGGAACTGCATGCCAAAATTGCAGGATTTCTTCAGGAGAAGTGCAGGATTCCATCTGAACAGCTGGTGGAAAAACGTTATAATCGATTCCGGATCTATTAAGAACCGGAATCGTGTTCGCTCTTCAAACCAAACATGGCATTAAAACTTTGAAAGCGTCCATTAGATAATAAGAATTTTTACCGTAAAATTGTAATTTTAACAGAATCATATGATATGTTTTTATCTGAATTGCAGTTTTACGGTAATTTTTTACAATATGAACATGGTATTGAAAACTATATAAAACGATGTATAACCTACTAAAACAGGAAATTCTTCACGAGAAAAGGAGACAGAAATATGAAGTCAGTTATATTGGGAAAAAAAGAACTGCCGATCCCGCTTATTCAGGGTGGTATGGGAATTGGCGTCAGCCGCTGCCGGCTGGCAGGTGCCGTTGCAAAGGAAGGCGGAATGGGTGTGATTTCCACCGCACAGATTGGTTATGATGAACCGGAGTTTTATAAACATCCGGAGGCCTGCAATCTGAAGGTACTGCCTGACCAGATCCGAAAAGCAAAAGAGATTTCTGAAGGAAAGGGCATGGTTGGCGTAAATATTATGGTTGCCACCAAAGATTACGGTGCATATGTGAAAACAGCATGTGAAGCCGGTGTGGATGCAATCATTTCCGGTGCCGGACTGCCTACGGAACTGCCCCTTTACGCAGAAGGCTATGAAACTGCACTGGCTCCCATTGTTTCCAGCAGAAAATCGGCAGAAGTAATCCTGAAATACTGGGACAGAAAATATCACCGAACCGCTGATTTTCTGGTTATTGAAGGACCGAAGGCCGGCGGGCATCTGGGATTCTCCAGAGAGGATCTGGCAAAGTATAATGATCTGGATTATGATGCAGAAATCTGTTCCATTCTGGAAGTAAAGAAGAATTATGAAGAAAAATATGGTGCAGCCATTCCTGTTTTTGTTGCCGGAGGCATTTTTACAGCAGAAGATGTGCAGCATGTTCTGAAACTGGGGGCAGATGGGGTACAGGCGGCAAGCCGTTTTGTTGCCACCGAAGAATGCGATGCCAGTGATGCCTACAAACAGGCTTATGTGGACGCAAAAGAAGAAGATGTTGTGATCATTGACAGCCCTGTGGGAATGCCGGGAAGGGCCATCCGCAATACATTTATCCGATCCATTGAAGGAAAAAATGAAAAAATCACCCACTGTTTTCAGTGCCTGAAGGCATGCAATCCTGCCAAAGCCCATTACTGTATTACAAAAGCGCTGATCAATGCAGTGGAAGGCAATCTGAATGAAGGATTGATCTTCTGTGGCTCCAGAATCGGTGAAATTCGGGAAATCAGCACCGTGGCTCAGGTTATAAAGGAACTGTTTCACGAATAATAAATAATTATCGCACTTTTTTTTGTTACATTGTGCCATTTTGTATTATCCTGATTCGTATATAATAGATATTGACAGGAATGAATGAATTCCCTTCTTTTTGTGGGAATAGTGACCATATAATGGGAAGAAACAGAATCGGTTCCTGTGATGAAGGAGTGAACGACAGAATGAACAATGGGAATTATTTGAAATTTGGAGAATTTGATTTTATAACGATAAAGACCGATTCCGGCCAATATATGGTTGAGGGACCGGGATATTCAGTGGCCATTGGAGATATTCAGGTGTGTCTGGACTGTGACAGTGAACCGGAAAGCATTTCTCTGCGTGCTGATAAAACCCCCGTGGAATGGATCCGGATCCGATGGAATAAACCGATGCCGGAAAAAGCGAAAATCCTTGGAGATGCATGGGAAAGAGGATACGGGGATCTGGAATGGAAGGGATTCTCCGGAAACCGCTGCATGCCCTGGTATTTTCTGATGTCCACGGATAAAAAACAGTGGGGATACGGTGTAAAAGTCAGACCTTCAGCCATGTGTTACTGGCAGGTGGACTCTGCCGGAATCACTCTGGTTCTGGATGTTCGCTGCGGAGGAGACGGTGTCATACTTGGGGGCAGAAAACTGGAACTGGCCCGGCTGACTGCCATGGAACTGGATACAGAGGATTCTTTTCAGGCAGCGAAAACATTCTGCCGGCTCATGTGTGATGACCCGATTCTTCCGGATTTTCCGGTCTACGGCAGCAACAACTGGTATTATGCTTACGGAGACAGTTCCGAAAAGCAAATTCTGGAGGATGCGGATTATCTGCTGGAGATAACCAAAGGTGCGGACAATGCACCGTATATGGTTATTGATGATTGCTGGCAGGAACACCATCGTCTCAATGAATACAATGGAGGTCCCTGGACCTGCGGCAATGAGAAGTTTCCGGATATGAAAGGACTGGCGGAGAAACTGGTGAAAAAGGGAGTCCGTCCCGGCATCTGGCTCCGTCTTCTGCAGAATGAAAGCCGTACCATTCCGCCTCAGTGGAAGCTGGAGAGAAATGGCTGTCTGGATCCCACCCATCCCGGTGCCCTTGCCTACATAAAAGAAGATATTAAGCGGATCTGCGAATGGGGATATACACTGATCAAACATGATTTCTCCACCTATGATCTGTTCGGAAGGTGGGGATTTGAAATGAATCCCCTTGTAACAGAAAACGGATGGCACTTTTATGATCGAAGTAAAACCAGCGCAGAAGCTGTGAAAATTCTGTATCAGGCGATTTATGAAGCCGCACAGCCATATCATGCATTGATTCTTGGCTGCAATACCATCGGACATCTGGGAGCCGGGCTGATGCAGATGGCCCGTTCCGGGGATGACACCAGCGGACGCCATTGGGAAAGAACCCGGTGGATGGGTGTCAACACGCTGGCATTCCGTCTGCCGCAGCACAGGACATTTTTCGACATGGATGCAGATTGTGTAGGTATTACAGGGGATATTCCATGGGACCTGAATCGCCGCTGGGCGGATCTGGTGGCTGAAAGCGGAACTCCTCTGTTTGTGTCTGCAAAGCCCGGTGTCCTGAATCAGGAAGAAAAGGAAGAACTTCATCAGATCATGCTGAAGGCATCCCGTCAGAACAGTCATAAAGTGCCTGTAGACTGGCAATACAACAACTGCCCGGAAATCTGGAAAGATGAAACCGGACAGAAACAGTATTACTGGTTTGAAAAAGGCGGTGCTCGTGTGGAAAGCAATGATCAGATGTATCACGGCTTCCTGCCCATGTGAAAAGGTTTATCGAAAATATAAATTTCTAATTTACATTTTTTTGCAATCATTTTATAATGAAGAGCAAAGTTCGGCGGGGTAGTCGTGCGGTTTCATCTGAAACGTGCACGGCTGAGCGGAGAATGCGCATGGATTCCAAAAAGAAAGAGTTTGTTTTGCAAACCGGGTCCGGCGCCGGATCTTCGCAGGCGTCGATCTGAATTTTGTAGATGGGAAAGGAAATAATGTGATGATTCGAATTGGTATTTTTGGTTATGGAAATCTGGGAAAAGGTGTAGAAGCAGCAGTTGCAAAGAATAAGGATATGGAACTGGCTGCTGTATTTACCAGAAGAGATCCGGAAGCTGTTAAGGTGATGACACCGGGGGTTAAGGTATATCACGAAGAGGCACTGAAGGATATGAAGGATGCGATTGATGTTCTGATTCTCTGCGGCGGCAGTGCAACCGATCTTCCCGTACAGACCCCTGCCTATGCAGCCATGTACAATGTGGTGGACAGTTTTGATACCCATGCACGCATTCCCGAGCATTTTGCAAATGTGGATGCAGCAGCAAAGGAAGCAGGCAAGGTGGCAGTCATTTCCTGCGGATGGGATCCCGGTATGTTCTCACTGAACCGTTTATATGCAAACTGCATTCTGCCTGACGGTCAGGATTATACCTTCTGGGGCAAGGGCGTAAGCCAGGGACATTCGGATGCCGTACGTCGTATTGAAGGTGTAAAGGACTGCAGACAGTATACCATCCCCGTGGATGAAGCACTGGAAGCAGTCAGAGCCGGAAAACAGCCGGAACTGACAACCCGCGAAAAGCACACAAGAGAGTGTTTTGTTGTGGCAGAGGAAGGCGCTGATCTGGCAAGAATTGAATCTGAAATTGTAAATATGCCCAACTATTTTGCAGATTACAACACCACCGTTCATTTTATTACAGAGGAAGAAATGAAAGCAAACCACAGCGGTCTGCCCCACGGCGGCAATGTGATCCGTACCGGCGTTACCGGTTTCCATAATGAAAACACACATGTAATCGAATACAAACTGACACTGGATTCCAATCCGGAATTCACGGGTTCTGTCATTGCAGCCTATGCAAGAGCAGCAGTACGTATGAACAAAGAAGGCCAGACCGGATGCAAGACAGTATTTGATATTGCGCCTGCTTATTTATCCGATTTAAGCGGAGAAGAACTGCGAGCACATCTGCTGTAAGTAAAAAAGTATAGGATACGTGGTCCCGTCTGATTTGAGTTCTGTAGAAATGCAGAAAAAATTTGATTTTTTTGTTCCCCCTTTTTTCAGGATTCAATTTGCAATCGCGGGTATACTACGTATTGACGGATGTGTACGACAGTGCTATAACAAACATAGTTCGAACGAGAGAGAAGGCCCCTGCATGAAAATGCAGGGGATTGTTCGATCACATTCAGCGAATACATATGAAAAGAGGGGGAGAAAATGGCATACGATATTTTTAAAGATCTTGCTATCATTATCATTGCAGCGAAATTATTCGGTCTACTGGCAAATAAGTGCAAAGCACCTCAGGTTGTGGGTCAGATCATTGCAGGTCTGCTGATCGGTCCCAGTGTTCTGGGATGGGTGCAGCAGTCAGAATTTATTCTGGAAGCCGCAGAAATCGGTGTTGTACTGCTGATGTTCTCAGCCGGTCTGGGAACCAATCTGAAGGAACTGAAAGAAACCGGACCTGTTGCATTTTTACTGGCCTGCTGCGGTGTATTTGTACCTCTGGTAGGCGGTACATTGCTGTATATGGGCTTCTACGGTGCATCTCCGTTTGGCACAGAAGGTTTTTATCGTGCGGTATTCATCGGTGTCATCATGACTGCCACCAGCGTCAGTATTACCGTTCAGGCATTGAAAGAACTGGGAAAACTTCAGGGGAAAACCGGAACCACCATACTGGCAGCAGCCATTATCGATGATGTCATCGGTATGGTTGTACTGACCTTTGTAATCGGATTTAAGAAACCAGATGCAAATCCCGGCAAAGTGGCATTGCTGACACTGGCATTTTTCGCTTTTGCCTTTGTTGTGGGAATCATTATGTACAAAATCTTCCAGATCGTGGATGAAAAATACCCCCATTCCAAGGCGATTTCCATTGCCGGACTGGCACTCTGTTTCGGACTTTCCTATATTGCAGAGCATTACTTTGGCATTGCGGATATTACCGGTGCCTATGTGGCGGGTATTATCCTCTGTTCCATCAATGATTCCAAATTTATTGCAGATAAGATCGATATCAACTCCTATATGCTGTTTGGTCCGGTGTTTTTCGCCAGTATCGGTCTGAAAACCAATATCAGCAATATAACAGCTGAAATTCTTCTGTTCTCCCTTGGATTTGTAGTCGTTGCTCTGATCGCCAAGATCATCGGATGCGGTCTCATGGCGAGATGCTGCCGTTTCAGTGGTTCCGATTCTCTGAAAATCGGTATTGGCATGATGACCCGAGGGGAAGTGGCACTGATTACTGCACAGAAGGGACTGGCAGCAGGTATGCTGGAACCGGTTTATTTCACATCGGTTATTCTGCTGATTATTGTATCCAGTATTTCCACACCGATTCTTCTGAAAATGCTGTATGGAAGAGATGAAAAGAAGCAGATTGCTTAACCGTAATAAAATTATGATACACGACAGGTCGGATTATTTTTAATCCGACCTTTTTGTGTGCACATAAAAAGGAGGAACAAATCAGTTAAAGGGAAAAGGCGATGATTCCATATGAGGATTAAAAAAATGAATAAGAACACTTGTTCTTTTATAAGAGATGTGATATAATAAAACCAAATGAAAGAAAAATAGTAGATGTTATTGTTTTTGACATTTGTTACGAAATTAGATAATATATCGGTATTAAAGTAAAATTATGATTTGACATTTGTACCGAAACTAAGTATTATATTGGCATGTATGTAAAATGGAGGCGATTGATTTGGAAATCAACCCAACAATACTAGAGACAATTAAAAACAATAATAATATGATAACTACAGCCCAAGCTGTTGAATTGGGATTTACTCGTTCACTTCTTTCATGGTATGTGAAGAAAGGTGTGTTAGAACGTGGGCGTCGAGGAGTTTATATACTTTCGGATTCCATACACGACGATATGTATACACTCATGCTGCGATCAGACAAAATTATTTTTTCACATGACACTGCATTATTTTTGAACGGATTATCGGAAAGAACACCATTTATCCATTCTGTGACGATTCCAAGCAATACAAAACTATCCAATCTCTTGAGAGAGGAATGTGTATGTTATTATATAAAGCCGGAATTACATCAAGTCGGAGTCATTAAGAAGAAAAATACTTTAGGTAACGAAGTGAGATGTTACAATGCAGAGAGAACCATTTGTGATTTATTACGTTCTCGAAACAGACTTGATCAGGAAATTGTTATCAGTGCAATAAAGAATTATGCTGTATCATCGGACAAAGACCTGAATTTATTGGCAGTATATGCTTCACAGTTTGGCGTAGATAAAATATTAAAGAAATACATGGAGGTTTTATTATGAGTTCCAAAGCGATGAGTTTGAAAGGAAGAATCAAAAACTATGCGAAGAGCAATAATATAGCTGCCCAGGTAGTTCTTCAAAATTATATGTTTGAGCGTTTTCTGGAAAGATTATCGGTATCAGAATATAACGAAAAATTTGTGGTTAAGGGTGGTATGCTGATTGCTGCCATTGTTGGACTTGATACCAGATCCACAATGGATTTAGATACCACTTTGCGAGATCTGCCCTTGACAGAAGAGCAGATTTCAGGAGCACTCAGTTCAATTTGTAAGATCGATCTGAAGGATGATGTTTCTTTTAAGATTAAATCCGCGGCTCCTATTCGTAAAGATGATGTATATGGTGGATATTGCGTAAGACTGGATGCTATTTATGATACAATCATTACTCCGCTGTCCATTGATATTTCAACAGGAGATATTATTACCCCGGCAGCTGTGAAATATGAATTTGGAGGTATTTTTGATGAAGATGTCAAAATTACTTTGTGGGGATATAACATTGAAACAGTCATGGCAGAAAAGGTTGAAACGATTTTGAGCCGTGGAATATTTACAACCAGACCAAGAGATTTTTATGACGTGTATATCCTTGGAACTACACAGAAGTATGATAAAAGAGTCTTCAAAGAAGCATTGGAAGCAACAGCAATGCATCGTGGGTCGCTGGAAAGGATAACAGGTGTGAATGGAATCAGAAGCATTGAACAGATTTCTTCCAGTGAAGATTTGAAGAATATGTGGGGAAAATATCAGAAGAAATTTGCGTATGCGAAAGATATTGCCTATGAAAATATCATAGAAACCCTGTTTAATATCATAGCATAAAAAAAATGTACAAGGAGAAAATCATGGATAAATTTATTTTACATTCCGAATATAAGCCTACCGGTGACCAGCCACAGGCCATAGAAGCTCTTGTAAAAGGCTTCCAGGAAGGTAATCAGTTTCAGACATTGCTGGGCGTTACAGGTTCCGGTAAGACCTTTACCATGGCAAACGTTATCGAACAGTTAAATAAACCGACACTGATTATTGCCCACAACAAAACCCTTGCGGCACAGCTTTACAGTGAATTCAAAGAGTTCTTTCCGGAGAATGCGGTGGAGTATTTTGTATCATACTATGATTATTATCAGCCGGAGGCCTATGTGCCGTCCACGGATACGTATATTGAAAAGGATTCCGATGTCAATGATGAGATCGACAAATTGAGACATTCTGCCACTGCAGCTCTGTCTGAGCGGAAGGATGTTATTATTGTGGCTTCCGTATCTTGTATCTATGGTCTGGGTTCGCCTGTGGATTATAAGAACATGGTGATTTCTCTGCGCCCCGGCATGGAAAGGGACAGGGATGAGATTATTGATCGTCTGATCGCCATTCAGTATACACGGAACGATATTGATTTTCATCGGACCACCTTCCGCGTGCGGGGGGATGTGCTGGAGGTTTTCCTTGCTGCAGCCACCGATCAGGCCATTCGTATTGAGTTTTTCGGTGATGAAATCGAACGGATTGTGGAAATCGATACGGTAACCGGAGAAATTAAGGCAGAACTGAGCCATGTTGCCATTTTCCCGGCTTCCCACTATGTTGTTCCACAGGAGCAGATTGAAAAGGCTGCACAGGCCATTGAAGAGGAGATGCATGAGCGTGCCGCCTGGTTCCGGAGTGAGGGGAAGCTTCTGGAAGCCCAACGTATCACGGAGCGGACCAATTACGATGTGGAGATGCTACGGGAGACCGGTTTCTGCAGCGGGATTGAGAACTATTCCAGACATCTGACCGGTCTGGAAGCAGGGATTCCTCCGTATACCCTTCTGGATTATTTTCCGGATGAATTTCTGATCATTGTGGATGAGTCCCATATCACGATTCCTCAGGTGCGCGGTATGTACCGTGGGGACCGTTCCCGCAAAAATACGCTGGTTGATTTTGGTTTCCGTCTGCCTTCCGCGCTGGATAACCGTCCTTTGGAGTTTGCGGAGTTTGAATCGCATATTGACCAGATGATGTTTGTGTCCGCAACACCCAATGTATACGAGGGTGAGCATGAAATGCTGCGTGTGGAACAGATTATCCGCCCCACCGGCCTGCTGGATCCGGAAATCGAGGTCCTTCCGGTTGAAGGGCAGATTGATGATCTGATCGGAAGAATCCGGAAGGAAACCGACAAAAAAAATAAAGTTCTGGTAACCACACTGACCAAGCGCATGGCAGAGGATCTGACTTCCTATATGAAAGAGGTTGGTATCCATGTGCGGTATCTGCATTCGGATATCGACACTCTGGAGCGTTCGGAAATCATCCGTGATATGCGTCTGGATGTATTCGATGTGCTGGTGGGGATTAACCTGCTTCGAGAGGGACTGGATATTCCGGAAATCGGTATGGTGGCGATTCTGGATGCAGATAAGGAAGGATTTCTTCGTTCCAGAACTTCTCTGATTCAGACCATCGGACGGGCGGCCCGCAATGCAGAGGGACATGTGGTCATGTATGCAGACGTGATGACAGATTCCATGAAAGAAGCCATTGAAGAGACCAACCGCCGCCGTGCCATTCAGCAGGCATACAATGAAGAACATGGCATTACTCCCCAGACCATAAAAAAAGCAGTCCGTGATCTGATCAGTATTTCCAAAGCTGCATCACCCGGAAAGGTGAAACTGGATAAAGATCCGGAATCCATGGATCGGAAAGAACTGGAGAAACTGATTGCGGAAGTAAAGAAGAAGATGACCATGGCTGCAGCAGAACTGAATTTTGAAGAAGCAGCAAATCTGCGTGACAGGATGCTGGAATTAAGAGGATATCTGGATTGATTTATGATGAAATGAAACTACGCAAGTAGCACTCTGATCATCTTATCGAGCGTGGATTGGAACAAATAGAGAGGAAAAATATGAGTACAAAAATGAAATACATCAGTATACGCGGAGCAAAGGAACACAACCTGAAAAATCTGTCGGTTGATATTCCCCGCAACCAGCTGGTTGTTCTGACCGGATTAAGCGGTTCCGGCAAATCATCCCTTGCATTTGATACCATTTATGCAGAGGGACAGCGCCGTTATATGGAATCTCTTTCATCCTATGCCCGTATGTTTTTGGGCCAGATGGAGAAACCGGAGGTGGAGAGCATCGAAGGGCTTCCGCCGGCTATTTCCATTGATCAGAAATCAACCAACCGGAATCCCCGTTCAACGGTTGGTACGGTTACGGAAATCTACGATTATCTCCGACTTCTGTATGCACGTATCGGTGTGGTTCACTGTCCTCAGTGCGGGAGAGTGATCAATAAACAGACCGTTGACCAGATGGTGACACAGATCATGCAGCTGCCGGAACGAAGCCGGATCCAGCTGCTGGCACCGGTGGTGCGCGGACGGAAAGGCCGTCATGAAAAAGTTCTGGAAAATGCCAGAAAGAGCGGATATGTCCGTGTGATTATTGATGACAATATGTATGAACTCAGTGAAACCATTGAACTGGACAAGAATATCAAGCACAATATTGCCATTGTGGTGGACCGTCTGGTGGTAAAAGAGGGAATCGAACGGCGTCTTGCTGATTCCATCGAAACGGTTCTGGGTTTGACGGACGGCCTTCTGGTGGTGGATATCGTTGGCGGGGAATCCCTCAGTCTCAGCACCAGTTTTGCCTGCCCCGACTGCGGCATCAGTATTGAAGAAGTGGAACCCAGAAGTTTCTCCTTCAATAATCCCTTTGGTGCCTGCCCCGATTGTGCAGGTCTTGGATATAAGATGGAATTTGACATCCGCCTGATGATTCCGGATACCAGTCTCAGTATCAGTCAGGGAGCAATCGCTGTTCCCGGATGGCAGAGCTGTACCGATAAATCCAGTTTTACCCATGCAATTCTGAATGCTTTGTGTGAAGAATACCATTTTGATCTGGACACCCCTTTTAACCAGTATCCCAAAGAGGTTTATGATGTACTGGTCCATGGTACCAACGGACACGAGGTCAGGGTAAATTATAAAGGAAGCCGCGGTGAAGGTGTATACCCCGTTGTATTTGAAGGATTGATTCGAAATGTGGAACGCCGCTATCGTGAAACCGGTTCCGAAGCCAGCAAGGCAGAGTATGAAAACTATATGCAGATTACGCCCTGTAAACTCTGCGGCGGCCATCGTCTGAAAAAGTCATCCCTGGCGGTTACCGTCTGTGATCTGAATATTTATGAAATGACCAATATGTCCATTAAGGATTTTCATGCATTTCTTCAGCACATGGATCTGACCGAGCAGCAGCTGCGGATCGGCAGCCTGATTCTGAAGGAAATCCGAAACCGTATTCAGTTTCTGATGGACGTGGGTCTGGATTATCTGTCCCTTACCCGGTCTACCGGCACCTTATCCGGTGGTGAGGCCCAGCGAATTCGTCTGGCAACACAGATCGGTTCCGGTCTGGTGGGTGTGGCCTATATCCTGGACGAGCCCAGTATCGGCCTCCATCAGCGGGACAATGATAAACTGATTCATACTCTGAAGCATCTTCGTGATCTGGGAAACAGTGTGATCGTGGTGGAACATGATGAAGATACCATGTTTGCAGCAGATCATATTGTGGATATCGGGCCGGGAGCCGGAGAACATGGTGGAGAAGTCGTTGCCCAGGGCACGGCAGAGCAGATTATGAAGAATAAAAACTCCATTACCGGTGCGTACTTAAGCGGCCGGATTAAAATTCCGGTTCCGGAGAAGCGAAGAGTTCCCACCGGATGGATTTCTGTAAAAGGTGCTGCAGAGAACAACCTGAAACATATGGATGTGGACTTTCCATTGGGTGTGTTCACTTGTGTAACCGGTGTATCCGGCTCGGGAAAAAGCTCACTGGTCAATGAAATTCTGTATAAAACCCTTGCAAAGCAGCTGAATCGTGCCCATACCATTCCGGGAAAATGTGACGGAATAGAGGGCGTGGAGCAGTTAGACAAAGTAATTGTCATCGACCAGTCGCCCATCGGAAGAACGCCCCGCTCCAATCCGGCAACCTATACCGGTGTTTTTGACCAGATTCGTGATCTGTTTGCCAGTACACCGGATGCCAAGGCAAGAGGGTACAAAAAAGGCCGTTTCAGTTTCAATGTGAAAGGCGGGCGGTGTGAAGCCTGCAGCGGTGACGGCATTCTGAAGATTGAAATGCATTTTCTTCCGGATGTATACGTGCCCTGTGAAGTCTGCAAAGGAAAGCGGTACAACCGTGAAACACTGGAAGTGCATTATAAAGATAAAAATATTTACGACGTACTGAATATGACGGTGGAAGAGGCCACAGAGTATTTCAAAAATCTTCCGTCCATTTTGCGGAAAATTGAAACCCTGAACGAAGTGGGACTTTCCTATATCAAACTGGGGCAGCCCTCCACCACCTTATCCGGCGGGGAAGCACAGCGTATCAAACTGGCAACGGAACTGAGCAAACGCAGCACCGGGAAAACCATTTATATTTTGGATGAACCCACAACCGGGCTGCATTTTGCAGATGTTCACAAACTGATCGATATTCTGCAGCGGCTGGCAGAAAACGGCAACACCGTTATTGTAATTGAGCATAATCTGGATGTGATTAAGACTGCGGATTATATCATCGATATGGGACCGGAAGGCGG
>JALETI010000110.1 GCA_022781515.1 Lachnospiraceae bacterium | reverse complement strand
GGAAGCAATCAAACTGTTCTGGGTATTCAGAATCCCATGGGGATGGACCTACACAGCCGGTACCGTGCCGGACTGGATTGCACAGTACAGCTTCGGTTTTTACAGCGTGATGCTTACATCACTGCTTCTGGGACTGATCGTGATGGTACTGTACAAGCCCAGAACCTGGTGTACATTCTGCCCCATGGGAACCATGACCCAGGGAATCTGCAAAATCAGAAACTCCCACAGTGAGGAGAAGGAATAATGAAGTACTATTCCGGAAGCGGTCAGACATCAATCCATTCTCTGCACCCTGAAAGTGCCTCCAGTTCATCCGGTGTCAGTTCCACCGCGCTGTTCGCGCTGCCGCAGGCAGGATATATCTTTTCAAACCGTTTCAGCGATGTTTATAAAACGGGCCCGGATTTTATTTCAGTTCCGGACCCGCTTTATATAAAGTAGGAAATTTGAGTTATCTGTTTTCATAAATCAGAAGTGCATTCTGCAGTTCCAGTTTATCGGCATTGGATGACAGGTCAAATCCTGTTATGTCTTCAATTCTCCGAAGACGATATTTAATGGTGTTCGGATGGCTATATAAAAATAAAGCCGTATCCTTCATATTTTCGTTGCAGGTAAAATACGCCTGTAATGTCTCCACAAGCTTTGTTTTATTTTCTTTATCATAGGCAATTAGCTTTCCCAGAATCTGCTGTTCATAGGACTTCAGCAATTCCTGATTCTCCATCGCCATAAGAACCCGGATAAACCCCAGCTTTTCATACCACTGTACATCATTACCGTTTTTTTCTTTCTTTTTCTGTTCCATTACAGACAAACATCTGGAAGCCTCCGTAAAACTGTTTCCAAGTTTGCTGATCTGGTCACAGGCACTTCCAATTCCAAACCGGACATTGATTTCAGAATCTGATTGTGACAGCTGATCCAAAAATGTATCCAGTACCTGCTGCAGTTTTTCCACAGATGTTTCACCTGTCATTCCGATGATATTGTTATTGAATCGGGAAAGAACAATTGAGCAGTTGTGGTTTCGAAACACATTTTCCAGCATATACTGAATCCGGCCGCTTTCTTCTGCAAGAACCATGTGATCCTGACATGTCAGATGCGCGATAAATATTCTCTGGGGACCGGATAAAGGATATTCGATCAGATTTGCCTGACTCCTGAGCAGTTTCTCATCGATATTGCTTCCGAATACAATTCCGGCAAGTATATCTGTTCCCCTGGTCTCTTTCCGATCCTGATAGGAAATGGCATGGCCGACTTCTTCCATAATATCCACCAACGGTATTTCACCCGGGATACCGATAATTGGAAGTTCATTGCCATTGGCCAGTTTTATTATGTCTGACGTAATGGATCGAACATATTCATTTCCCACCAGCAGGAGAATCCACGACAGATTTCGTCGGATTGCCTCTTCCACCAGATGCTTCATATCAAAGTCTGCACTGTGAATAACCGGAGAACTTACAATCAGCAATTCCCTGCCATGTACCCAGTCGGCAAAATCCATTCCTTCTGCCTTATAGGACCAGCGGATTTCCCTATCCAGTCCACATTCTCCGGCAATCAGTTTTGCCCTGGTCATGGTTGGCAGCGCCAATAGATCCCTGCATCGGAACATTGTTTCATTCTCCTTTTCCATAATTTTATTGTTTCAGGAAACTGTTGGCCTGAACAATCGTCATGGGTTTCTTTTGATATAAAAATGCACCTTTTCTTACGGAAGCAAGCACAGCCGCCCGTTCACAAATGGCCTCAAACTCACTGTGAGCATCCAGAACAATAAAGTTTGCCGATTTTCCGACTTCAATTCCATAATCTTTCAGATTCAATGAAAGGTTGCACAGATGGGCTTTGCCAGCATCACAACCGACACACCGAACCAGCCCACCTGGGTCAGTCCCAGAATCCCGGACGTGAAATAGGAACCATTCAGTCCAAATGAGTATCTGGCAAGCAGATGGGTGGAAAGTGAAGTTTTCGCAGAGATATAGGACAGAATTGCTGTGTATGTCCCCAGAATCAGATCCCCTGCCAGCAATACAAGAACCAGCGTTTTAAATGTTAAGCCTGTACCGAGCTGACCGCCGGTCAGCATCGTTCCGGTGTAAAATGTGAAACCAAGCATGATAACCAGCATGGATGCCATTCCTTTTTTGCCTTCCTGTGCCACAGGAGTAATCGAATAGTCGTGATCTTCATGTGTTTTAGCCATAGTATTCCTCCCTAAACAAAAAGCGACAAAGCAATCGCGGAATCTCTTCCCGACTTCTTTGCCGCAGTAAATGGTTTTCTTTTATGGGG
>JALETI010000080.1 GCA_022781515.1 Lachnospiraceae bacterium | reverse complement strand
TTGATTGCGATTTGTGTACTCATTGGAGTCCTCCTTTGATATAGAATTCGTGAAAATCGTGCAACACGAATTTCACAAATGTTTACACTATTATCGCAAAAATGGACTCAAGAGTGTAGAGATGGACTATTTACCATTTACCAATTATCGTTGTCATTCATAGCATAACCTGTTATATTTGTATCTCCAGATATGTTGAATTGATATACGTAATTGGTTGACCCATAATCTCCCTGACTAGTACTAGTATAGTCCAAAGCTACTCCATTTGCATAAAGCAATGGTTCTCCCCAAGTATTGATAATAACCGTAAATATTGTGTTGTTTTTCCACAGCACAGTTGGATTTTGTCCACATGCTGACACGTCTTTATTATATGTATCGTTTTTCATAACAGAAATTGTTACCTTAACATTTTCTGTCGTTTCTCCTCCACCAGAACTACTTCCCTGGCTGGTTTTCTGATACAAATTAATAGTTACAGAACCATTATTATGATCAATATCGGCTCCGTTGCTATCCTGCCACTTCTTTTCCACCGTAATCTCTGTAGTATTCTTCACATTCTCCACATAAACCGTTTTGGCTTCATTGGACAGGTCCACGGCACCAGAAGGAATACTCGAAGGTAATGTATGAGTTGTATCCTCCGTGCTTCTGAAATAGAAATAATAGGTATTAACAACATCCGGCAGTTTATAACCTGAAGGCGGTGCAGTTTCCACTACTTTGTAAAGAGTATTGGTATCGTAGGAAAAAGTTACATTTCCACTACTGTCTTTCTCCTGCCTCGTAATATGGAACGAACCACTGTCATTGGTGGAATAGGTTTTGACAGCATCAGACTCATATTCATTTGTGGCTGAATTATATTTATAAACACTGAATGTTGCCCCTGCCAGACTTACATTATAATTACCTGCCTCAACCTTATAAAAAATGTAGCTCTTATCAGTAGTAACACCTGCCGAAGCATTAGAATACTCCCACTTCATATTGCTGCTGGAGCTTTCACTGGTATGACTGGTTCCTTCCAACGTGGCTTTATTTGTAAATTGCAGATCAAAATAAACCTTCTTTCCGTTTTGCTCATCAGGCACATTGGAGGTAATCCGATACGAATATTGAAGCATTAACGGTATACCATCAGGTATACCTGTAGCTGTAATTGTATTAGTAGTCTTATCCCAATAACCAACACCGGTTTTAACTTCATATGTCCAGCTCCAGTTACTTATAACCTTATCTGCACCCCATTTTCCCTGATTTTCATCCCATACAGCTTCATACAGCTTAACACTGCTCTGAATCAGAGATGCATTAATGGAATATGCATTAGAATCATTAAACGAATAATCCAGCCAGATTTTATCTAAATAAGATAAAGTATCAGTGAGTGTTAATGTATCTGATCCATCCAGCAGCTCCTTGCCTTCTTTATTCAAAATAACCGTATAGTTCATAATCCGGTTGTTATTGTCCCATCCACCGGATTTATCCACTACATTAGTAACAACCTCCTCTTTTTTATATGTCCACTCCTGAGTCTGACTGGACGAACCAATTTCAACATCATCCAATTTCATCTTCACAGTATTAGTTAATAATTTTGTCTCTGTCTGTTTTTCTGCATCATTAACTTTACAGGTCACTGTAAGTGTAAATTCAGCACCGGTCTGGATCGTATTACCAGTCGTCTGAGGTTCCACATCCAATGAAATAACATTATTATTAAAAGTACCGCTGACAGTGTACTGATTGGTGCTATCGGTACCAGATATTGTCCCATCATCGTTTACTGTCAGTTCCATATTCAGATTTCCCCAGCCGGTGAGCTGAAGACTTTCCAGAGTGACCCCCTTGGGCAAAGTGTCAATCAGGGTCAGTTTTTCATTTCCTTCCCCCACATTGGCTTTAATTTTCCATGTCAGGGTACCATCATTAGTGACAGTCGTAGTATTTGCATTTCCATTGCCATCAGTTTTAACAACACCAGGCTTATAATATGTGTATTCGGCACTGTTTTCCTTTTCGCCAGCCTTAATATAATTGTAGAATTTAGTCTGTCCAATGGCGGCTTGCGACACATCTGCTGTGGTCCAGTACGTAAATGTAAGCTTTGTTGCTCCTTCCGGAGGAGTTAACCCTTCAGGGAAATTTATGGTAAAGAGAGTATACTTCAATGCTTCAAAATCAACTTGACCCTCTTCTGCCGGAGCATTATACTCACTAATTTGCTTATAGGTATAGGTATTACCATTGGAAGCTAGAAAAGTCACTTGTTCCGGAGGCGGGTTATAGGTATTGGTACCTCCCACTGTGTTTCCGTTGTCATCTTTCCATATCAAATTGGTCGCCCACGCTGTAATCTGGCTGCGGGTCATCCATTGGTTCATATTGGTGTTATTCCACTGATTTTTAGTTACATCATCCACAATACTGGTACCGCTAGCCAAACCACCTTTTGGAATGTTCAACGTCACTGTCCATGGAATAGTTAGGGTTGTACCATCTGCTGAAACTGAAGCAGTTCCGGCACTTTTTTCGATATTACCCGCACCCGAAATCGTTACATCTGCCGTTTCCGGAATATCCTTACCATCCAATTTCAGGTTCGCTACATTATGAACAGTATGCTCTTCCCATTTACTATATTCTGTTGTGGAATACGTAATAAAATATTTATTGGTGTTTTTACCTGTTTCACCTATAGCATTAAAGACAATACTGGTAATCTTTCCAGCTTCATCTGCATTGATTGTATATTGATCTGATTCATCAGGAATCTCCTGCCAGTTTTCATTAAAAACTCTAAGAGTTCCCGATTCCAATTGATCAAACATATCATCTGTCAGCACAGCACCTGCAATATTTCGATATCCCTCATTAACAGTAATTGTCCAGTTAATCGTATTATTCCCTCTGAAGTCCTGACCACTTTTAGTCAATTTCACTGTCTCTGGTGTAACCGTAGATTCTGCCCCAACAGGGGTTCCATCTGTTCCCTGCCCAGGAGAAAGCGTTGCAGTATTAGTCACAGAATTAATGGTGCCATCTGCATTTTCAGTTGCAGCAGTAGAATATTTTATGGTATAACTCTGCTTATTTTTTCCATCCTCCACTGCGCTAAAAGTAATACCACTGATTTTTCCATTAGTATCTGTAGTAAAACTGTAGCCGGTTGCCGGTTCAATCTTAAAATCACTTTGAGAAAGAGCCGCAAACATCTCATCCGTCAAAGTCGCTCCGGCGATATCCAGTTTTCCTTCATTAACCGTGATTGTCCAGTCAATTTTCTCTGTACTTCCGTTATACGCACCGGATTTATCAAGCTTTACGCCATTCACTGTTACAGAAGCAGTAACTTCTTTCTCATCACCGGTTTCATCTGGTTTGGGATCCAGTACAGCCTTATTGGTCACTGTCGTTCCATTCCAGCTTTCCTGTACTGGAGTATAATACGTGATGGTGTACTTGTTTTTATTCATGCCATCTTCAACGGAAGAGAATGTAATATCAGTAATTTTACCATTTCCATCACTATTTACGGTTGCTCCTGCTGTCGGATCAATACTAATATCTTCTGCACTTTCCACAAGCCCCAGCATCTTATCTGTCAGCTTTGCTCCGGTGATATCAACTTCATTATTATTAACGGTAACTGTCCATTTAATATACCCCGGCTTGTCAGAAGCAACCACACCGCTTTTATTCACCGTATAACTTAAATCTTTGTTTACATTAACTGTAGATTCAGCTTCATCGGTAACAGTCTGCCCCTTTGTTGTATCTTCAGCTCTGACAGTAACCTTATTCTCAGGTGAAACACTGGCCAACGTCTGATCAGTAATTGGATATGTATAGGTAATCTTATAGACATCTCCTATAATACAGTCATAGTTATTGCTGTCTTTCCCTTTTTCCGCCGACAAACTTGGCAAAGAAAGAGTCAATGTTTCATTACTATATTGAGGTGAAATACCGCTGACCTCACTCCAGTTATTATTATCCGTAGGTACCCATTTTTCTTCCCAGTCATGATAATAATAATTTGCTGTGCCTTTCTCAACCGTTACAGAAGGCTCTCCCAGAGTCAATCCGTCCTTATTGGTAATTGTATCGGTCAGACTGATAGGATTTGGCGTTCCTTTTGTGGTACGAACATACACTGTGTAAACCAGATTATCTCCATCCTGCACCCAGTTACCGCTCTTACTAACATCGATGTTATAACTTTCTGTTTCATCTTTCGGATAGGTAATCTTGTCTCCTGGAACCAGAACAATCGCATCGTCTACTCCCACAACAATTTCACCCTTATCATTCAAATCCTCTTTTCCAAAAGATCCTCCAAACTGAACATAACCGGTAATCGTATCGCCCGATCCATTAATGTATTCTTTATCAAAGATGACCTGAACAGAATACGTACCATTATCATTTTTGACAAACTGATACGTACCGGCGTTTTTATCTCCATCCATAAGAATCTTTTGGCCTTCATTAACAATAGTGTCCGGAACTGTAACCCCTTCAGGATAAGTATAGGTATAGACAGTTCCTACCGTTGGTTTCCCGGTATTTGTGTCAAACTGAAAGTCAATCCGCACTGTTGTTGTAAACAGATCTGTAATTGGATTATAACTAGTATTTTCGCCAGACAGCTTGGTCACCGGCAATGTATTATTCGCCAGCAGCATCGGTACATTAGCCGCATCTTCATCACTTACGGGATAACATGTATCTGTATGTTCATGAACTTCTATTCCACAAATCAGCTTTTTCTCCGTTATCTCTTCGCCGTCAGCCACAAAGCAGACTTCCGTATGCTGATGTTTTTTCACTTCCAGCTTTCCGCATACGAGAGTTCCGTTTTCATAGCAGCCCTCTGTATGGGTATGAAGAATCACTTCCTGTTTATCGCAGGTCAGTGTTTTCACCGTTTCATAACATGCTTCCGTGTGGCTATGACCTGTACTTTCTGCCTGTGTGCAGACCAGTTTCTGGATCCACTTATAGCAGTTATCATTATGTATATGTTCTTCTTTTCCGCAGATATAATTCCCATCTGCGTCCTTGCATGAATCAATATGCGTATGTTCTTCTGCACCACATGTTAGACTGCCCCTTTCGTTTGTATAGCAGCCTTCACTGTGCTGGTGTCCTTCCGATGCATCCTGTCCGCAGATCAGTTTCTGTTCTTCTTGATAGCAGGACGCAGTATGCCCGTGTTCTTTTATTTCAGGAAGTGTACAGACCAGCTTTCCATCTTCGCCATAACAGTTTTTATCATGCGTATGCACAACAAAGTCAGCATATCCGCAGATCAGGTTATGGTCAGAGTCATAGCATGTATCCTTATGTTCATGGATTCCCAGAGCCTCTTCCGTGCAGCTCAGCACTTTTTCAGGGGCGATTGTGACCACTTCATAACATATTTCTGTATGTGTATGTTCTTCCTGTCCGCAAATCGTTTTTCTTTCCATTGTAATTGCAGGAAGGATCAGCATATATGTTGTGACAAATACCACAACTGCTGCCAGCCCGCACATGGTACGGTACCATATATTTTTCTTTCGCTGTGCACGCAGAAATTCTTTTGCACGTTCCAGCAATGAGAAACCCATAACTTCACCTTCTTTTCTTATAGTCAATGAATCCCGCCAAATTGTGTCATCGGCCAGATACAGAATACCAGTTTTCCTACAATCTGTTCCTCCGATACACAGCCTACCGCCGATGACCGGCTGTCTACCGATACGGAACGATGATCCCCCATGACAAACAGTCTTCCTTCCGGTACCTGATAGGGCAGTTCAATATTACATTCTCCCAGTGCCTTATCCTTTACATACGGTTCTTCCAGAAGTTCACCGTTCACTGTCACATTTCCTTCTTCATCGATATCCACCCATTCTCCTGCTCTTGCTATGACACGCTTTACCAGTATCTTATTATTGTAATAGAATGCGATGACATCCTGCGTCTTAAAGTCGGATTCCTTCAGAGATACCACGATATCTCCGTCCACCAGGGTCGGTGTCATGGAGGATCCGTATATCTGAAGAACCGGAAGGAACAGTGTTGCCACAAGAATTGCCACAGCTGCAACTGTAATCAGACCATAGATCGTGCTCCGCAGTGTTGCCCCATAGCTTTTCCAGTAACGTTCTCTCTTCAATTCTGTTTCCAGCTGGTCGATGGGAGGAACTTTCAGGCTTTTTTTCCCTTGTTTCATGATTCTTCTCTCTGAATACCACCATTGGCAGTCAATAACTCACGAATTCCTTCATGCGCACGATAGAAATTCTCAAGACGCTGAGAAAGCAGTTCCCAACGTGTCTCCACATCCCGCTCCGCTTTTTCTGTCATGGTACGGTAGTAATCCTCTGCCTCCTGTATACGGGCAGCACTTTTTTCTTCACTTTCTTTTGTCAGTTGTGCGCATTTATCACTGGTTTCCTGTTCCAGCTGTGTACATCGAATCGACGTATCTTCACTCAGTTTCGCACACTCGGTTTTTGTGCTTTCTTCCAGTTCCGCGCATCTTCTCTTTGTGCTTTCCTCCAGTTCCGCACATCTGGTCTTTGTGCTTTCTTCCAGTTCCGCACATCTGGTCTTTGTACTTTCTTCCAGTTCCGCACATTTAGCTTTTGTGGTCTCATCCAGCTCGGCACATCTGCTCTGTGTGGTCTGTTCCAGTGCATCACACTTCGCCTTTGTTTCTTCCTTCATCAGATCACACCGTTCTTGCAGAGCCATCTCCATGGCGGAACACCTGTCTGCCGTACTTTTTTCTTTTTCAGAACATGCTGTCTCTGTATCTGTTCTCAGCTTATTCACGTAAGCTTCTGTTTCTTCTGTCTTCTGCGCACAGATTGCTTCCTGACGTTCACTAAGCTGTTTGATATTGTCCAGATACTGCTTTGCCGCAGCTTCTGCCGCTTCCAGTACACCGTTCATCTGAAAAGCAGCTTCTGCGATGGTTCCGGCTTGATCCAGCTGGATTGTTCTATCCTCAAGCTTCCCTTCCAGTTCCCGGATCCGCCCTTTCAGGGTCTCAACATCTTTACTCTGCTCAATCAGCATCTCCAGAAGGTCTGCTCTTTTTAATTTGCGAAGTTCCACTTCTTCTGTCATATTACAACACCTCAGTCTATCTTTTTTTCTTCTCCGGAACTTTTCAGGTATCCTGCATAAACGCAAAATAAATTCACGAATACCTGTTTTTCCTGATTGAAAATTCATTTTATACAAAAAATCTCTCATAAATTAATAGTAACGCTTTTACCGTTATTTTTCAATATGTTTAGTGTTTTTCTACCTGTTTTTTCATATTTTTTAACAACATGCAATACCCCTCTGCTGCATTCATCATTAAAATACACTATAAAAAGTGTAAAAAAAAGCAGAAGATATACAAAATATACCTTCTGCTCTATTATCCACTATTCAAAATATTCTCTTAAAATCTCATCCACCACTGCCTCATCTTCAGAGGTAAACTTATGTTTTTTTGATGCATTTTTCTCTCTGCCCGCCGCAAGTCTTTCAAGGCTCTGCTTCAGATACTGCAGATCATCCTCTGAAAACGGTGGCTGATCCGAAGCCGCTTTTTCCAGGCGCACAGTCTTTTCCTTCCGTTCCTCACGATCACGGATTTTTTTGTTGTACCCCTCCGCATCCGGTTCCATATCCGATTGATCAAAATTCCTGTTGCTCCTTACGACTTTCCTGTCATTTTCCTCGTTCCTTCTGTTGTCACTCATGGCTTCATCCGGCTTTCTTCTGAACACCTTTCTGTTATGGATCGAATCACTTTCTGAACGGATATATTTTTCGTCCTCACTGTTCCGATCCAGCCGCTTTGCAAAGGTATTGACACAATACTCTGTCAGCTGCAGGCAAAGTCTTTCTCTTTTGTCCGCCGCATCTGCCAATACATGAATACTGAAACCGGCAATGACACATACCGCTGTTACGGTTATGGTTCGGCTCATCTCCGTTTCCGCAGCATGAAATATTCCCTGCAAAACATAGAGTCCCGTCCCCAGAAGAAGACAAAGACAGGCAGCCTTCAAAGATGCTTTTCCTGCTGTTTCCGTACTCATCAGTAAGATTTTGCTCTCTTTCAGCTGCCTGTCCACAAATAAAGAAATATCTTCAATCCCTTTATTTAATCGATATGTATTTTCAAATTTGTTTTTTATCTGCTGTAAAAATGCATAGCGAACGCCCAGCATATTTTCCGTCTGTCTTATCATTTGCTGATAATACATTCCCGCTGCCAATGTAATCAGGATTCCCGAAAGAGTAATCACTGCCATTACATAAACAGGAATATCAGATGTTAGAAATCTCTCCACTTGGTTACCTCCTGCTTCTGATCTGTCAGAGTTTTTACAAATGTAATTATACACATTTACAGGATTCTTGAAAAGATTAACCGGACTAAAATCGTAAGACAAACATTGACAGAGTTCACCATTTCTCACTTATTTATTGCAGAATTCAATGCAAATGTACGTGAGAGCTGGCAGGTGATTCCGGTCGGTTGATGCTGACCTTTATACGGACATTTTACAGCTGCTGCGCCATTTCCAGAATCAGATTTACACTGTGGATAATCGCCTTTGCTTCAAACTCCGGATAATCCACGGATGCACTGTCATCTGCCTTATCGGAAATGGCACGTACAATCAGAAACGGAATTTCATTCAAATAAGCGGCCTGTGCAATCGCCGCACCTTCCATCTCACAACAGAAACCATTGAAATTCTCAATGAGCCATTTTTTCTTATTTTTATCAGAAATAAACTGATCCCCGCTGACAACACGGCCAACATGAACCCCGATTTCGGGATTCACTTTTCTGCATGCGGCCTCCGCAACACGAATCAGCTTCTCATCTGCTTTAAAAACAGAGGTTTCCATTCTCGGAATCACACCGGGAGCATAGCCAAATCCGGTTGCATCCATATCGTGCTGCAGAGTATCACTGGATAACACAATATCACCGATATCAATCTGATTCTGTAAAGAACCGGCAATACCTGTGTTGATCATCCGGTCTGCATGATAACAGTCTGCAAGAATCTGTGCACAAATACCTGCATTCACCTTTCCGATGCCGCAGCGGACAACCACCGCATCCTTTCCGGCAAGTTTCCCACAATAAAAATCCATTCCGGCTTTTCTTTCAATGACTGTATCCGTCATACACTCCTTAATCTTACTGACTTCTTCATCCATTGCACCAATAATTGCTAACATATTCGATCTGCAGCTCCGTCCTGAGCTGTCTCTCCCTTCTGAAAATGGTTTTTCATCTCTTTTCACATTGAGTTACTGAACAGCAACTGAGCAGCAACTGAAATTTAGTATACCTTTGAAAATTTCATTCGTCAACATTGCCCCCCGATCTGATTTTGTGTTATAATGCCATTGAAATTTCATCTGACCGGTATGACTCACACAAAAGCAAAATGTTTTATGCAGAATAAATCTTCAGTCTGCAAGGCAGAGGAAATGAATATACCAATCTTTTACAGGAGGAACACATTATGTTACAGTATAAAACAAAAGGAACCTGCTCATCTTTAATTACATTCGATGTACAGGATAACAAACTTACCCATGTGGAATTCACCGGCGGCTGCAATGGCAACCTGAAAGGTATCAGCAAACTGGTAGAAGGCATGGATATCAATGACGTAATCGCGAGACTGGAAGGTGTTACCTGTGGCCTTAAACCCACATCCTGTCCCGACCAGCTTGCCTCAGCATTAAAATCCTATAAAGAACAGTATGCGAAATAATACCCCGCTGCCGATGATCTGCTGTCGGTGATCTGCTGCCGGATTTCCTGCCGTTGGATAATCTGCTGCCGGAATTTTCTGCAGTCAGATGATCTGCTGCCGGTATCTGTCAGAACTATAAATCGTATAGAAAGGTCTTGAAACCATGGCCAAAAAAATTGTTTTAACTGGAGGAGGTACTGCCGGACATGTAACTCCCAATCTGGCACTCCGTCCTGAACTTGAAAAAAAAGGCTTTGAAGTATCCTATATCGGTTCTTATAACGGCATGGAAAAGGAACTGGTGGAAAAAGCGGGTATTCCTTACTACGGGATTTCATCCGGCAAACTCCGCCGTTACTTCGATATGAAAAACTTCACAGATCCATTCCGTGTAATCAAGGGCTATTTTGAAGCAAGACATCTGATGAAAAAACTGAAACCTGATGTGGTTTTTTCAAAAGGTGGATTTGTGGCAGTCCCTGTCGTTATTGCCGCAAGCCGTGCAGGTATTCCTGTTATTTCTCATGAATCCGATATGACCCCCGGGTTAGCCAATAAGATATCGCTTTCTTTCTGCAGTAAAATCTGCTGCAACTTCCCGGAAACGATTTCCTATCTCCCTGAGGATAAGGCCGTCCTCACCGGATGTCCCATCCGTGAAGAACTGCTGACTGGATCCGTGGAAGAAGGTCTGCGTCTCACGGGATTTGATCGATCAAAACCGGTACTTTTAATTATCGGAGGAAGTCTTGGATCCGTAAAAGTAAATCAGGCTGTACGTTCCATTCTCCCTGATCTTCTGAAAAACTATCAGATTGTACATCTTTGTGGAAAAGGAAACCTGGACGAAACCTTAACCTCCATGCCCGGTTATGTGCAGTATGAATATATGAGTGATCCTCTGAAGCACCTTTTCGCAATGGCTGATATCATTATTTCCAGAGCCGGTGCCAACGCCATCTGTGAACTCCTTGCTTTACAGAAGCCTGCACTTCTGATTCCCTTATCCGCCGCAGCCAGCCGCGGTGACCAGATTCTGAATGCAAAATCCTTTAAAAAACAGGGATTCAGCGATGTACTTGAAGAAGAAAATCTCACCTCGGAAACACTGTACAAAGCGGTGAACGATCTTTATCAGAACCGGGAAACCTATATTCAGGCAATGAAAAACAGCAACCAGTCCAATGCAGTTGGAAAGGTTGTTCAGTTAATTCAGGAACTTTCCCTGTAAATGGATACTGAAACAATACAAAAAGACTGTCATATTTTTCGATACCATATCAATTCAGCTTACAGGTATTGAAACGTATAACAGTCTTTTTCAAATTCTGCCTGATCAGCATCGCTTTCTGATCAGCATCACGTTCTGATCAACATCACGTTCTGATCAATATCACTTTTTAATAAGCATCACCGGATGTCTGCTTACAATTCGGCTTTGATTTTTTCTGCTGCCGCCTCCAGTTCCTCCGGCGTCGGTGAACCCGGCTTCCATTCAATCACTTCACATCCGCCCTTATATCTGGGAATCATGTGCAGATGAAAATGCATCACGGTCTGTCCTGCTGTTTCCCCATTATTCTGTACAAGATTCAATCCATCGCATTTTAACCCCTTTTTCATGGCTCTTGCAATTTTTCCTGCAAGGGGAAGTACCTTTGCTGCAATTGCCTCATCCAGCTCCAGCACATTTGCATAATGGTCTTTCGGTAAAATAAGTGCATGGCCTTCAGAGGCAGCACCCAAATCCATAATGACACGAAATGTTTCATCTTCATATACCGTTTTGGAAGGAATTTCACCTGCAGCGATTTTACAGAAAATACAATTATCGTCTCTCATGACTAACCTCCATCATTTCTGATTTGTTCTCTATTATAACGCATCTGTTTCCTGCTGTGAACGATTTTCTGCAAATAAGTTTGCCTGCACGCAATCTGCCGGATCCTCCTGAAATCCGGTTCTGAATACAAATTTCAGATCTGCCAGCTGTACTTCATCGCCTTCCTCCAGAAACACTCTTTTTCGTTCTGTAATTCGCTCCCCATTTACATACGTTCCGTTGGTGGAACCCATATCCACAATTCCATACCCTTCCTGATTCCGAAACACCTTTGCATGAATCCGACTGACGTTCTTTCCATTCAGATATATATCGACAACTCCCTGTATCTTCCCGATGAGAAGTTCATCTTTATCAATGACAATATCATGACTTCTGGCCCGGTTGCAGCTCACCAGAACCGGAAAACCGGAGACAATCCTTCCTGAGCATTGCATCACCACTGTAGCAGGAATCCATTCTCGAACCGGAATCCTGTCCCTGTCCTGGTCTCTGTCACCATCCCGTACCTGATATCGTTTTCCATACTCAACCTGTTTTTCATCCATCGTTCCAAATCCATCGCAGGATTCCTTCCCCTGAAAAGAATATTCTTCAAATTCGTATAAATATGGATCCTGTTCGATTTTGTCTGATTTCATTTTCTTCAGTGCAATCTGATCCGGATCGATTTTCTTCGGTGCAATCTTATTCAGTTCAATCTTCTTCGATGCAGTTTTATCCGGATTGATCTTTTCTGATACAGAAGCGTTTTCTTCTCTGCGAAAAGGGATTCGATTCTCAAGGGTTTTTACGGTCTCACATTCCGTCTTCTTTTTCATTGCAGATACCAGATACACAGAAATACAGCCGCAGATTCCTGCTATTGCAATTACCGCCGCGATGCATAATCCTTTCTGCCCAATGGACAATACTCCATACTGATTTTTCAGGTAAATTAAAATCCGGGCAGCGGCATATCCGCCTGCCAGATCCGGAATATACGGAATCAGCATGCAGAGGCTTCTGCTCTTTTCTCCGATTCCATTTTCTCTGGTTCTTTCTTGTCCGAATCCATTTTGTCCGAATCCGCCTTGTCCGAATCCATCTTGTCTGAATCCAAAAAGTTTCCATTTATCACCTGTTTTCGCCATAGCATACCCATCGGGTTCTTCCGGATCTCTCTCGATTTCATAAAAATCATCCTGCTTCTCCGGCAGTTTTTCTGAGGTTTTCACCGGGTCCCTTATCTCACAGAATTCCTGCATGATTTCTGCAAAGGAAGTATTCCGGTTTCGTGCTTTCTGATACATACTGAAAACCAGCACAACTGTACTTTCATCCTGATAATCCAGGAAATTCATAAAATATTCCAGCAGCCCGCGGAAAGCCGTTTCAAAAGTCCCTTTCTTTTCCGGATAAAAACAAAAACAA
>JALETI010000065.1 GCA_022781515.1 Lachnospiraceae bacterium | reverse complement strand
GCCATGATGTCCGGCCTTCTGGTCAGCGCAGGTGTAGGTCTTATGATTCTTTTCCGTACAATGGATGACAGAAAGAAGGCTCTGAAGATTGTGGGTATTCTGTATGCAAGCGGTGTATTCTGGGGACTTCTGATACAGCTGTTCGGAATTTTGTAGAAAAAGGGGCCAACGCACCAAATAAGTGCGGCGGCCCCCCTTTTTCATACATCAGGTTTATCTCTGATTATATGGAAATTTTGCAGGAAACGTACTGTGATATGTAAAGTTCAGAAATATCCTGCCGTGTTTCTGAACCGCTGTGGAAATTATTCCACGATAGCGATTGCATCAACAGGACAAGCCTTTGCACACTTGCCGCATGCGATACACTTGGAAGGATGTTCAGCGCCTTCTGCTCTGCGAAGAACACCAAAAGGACATGCTTCTACGCACTTGCCGCAGCCAACACAGTTTTTCTTGTTGATGGTGTATACACCCTTAGCGTTCTGGGTGATTGCGTCATGTTCACAAGCCTTAGCACATTTACCGCACTGTACACAAACAAAAGTCTTAACAGCGTCATTCTTCATGCCGATACGAATGCATGAAAGATCCGGATCATATTCTTTGTAGAATGTTTCTGAACAGACAACTTCACACTGCTTACATGCCATACATGCAGCCTGGTCAACAACTTTTAATTTCTTCATGTTTACCCCTTTCCGTAAATTAATACGTACCCTCTTTTTTACGTGCAGATTATTCTGCCGTTCTATTCATTGTAACAAGATGTTAAATTAAAGTCAATCTTTTTGGGAGTCTTGTGCGTGAAATACAACGGGAAAAATGATAAGAAATACTTGAAAAAACGAGCAGAAAAAATATGAAAAAACCCATTGGAAATCGGTACAACCAGGAGGTATGAATATTGTACATGCAGACAAAAAACTGATGCAGTTCTTTTGAGATGATACTGCATCAGGATTGGATATGCCGGACTATTCGTCAAGAATGATGTGAAGGCAGCGAATTATTTTTTCCTTTGTTTTGGCATCACACTGGCGAAGAAGATGTAAAATTTCGGCATCCAGCACATCTGTTGAATGGTCGGAATCTGTCATGCCTGCATGCAGCAGATAATCGACAGAAACATTAAGGAGCGATGCGTAGTAGGTTAACACGCGAAGATTCATCTTGGTTCGATTGTTTTCGATATTACTGATAAAGGCAACGGTGGTGTTAAGGCTATCGGCAATCTGTTCCTGTGTGATATTGTTGGCCTTGCGAAGCTGCTGCATACGCTGTCCAACAAGTTTGTAGTTGATTTCCATTCGAGCCTCCCGGTTTTTAGTAATTATTTATAGTATAAAACGAAAATATCATTATTTCCATCTATGGAGGGTTTATTATATATACTTTTTTGATAAATTATGCTCAGCTGTCTGAAATTTTTTTAAAATCGGGTATTTGAAATATTATCTGGATTTGCCCAATAAAAAAAGCTGTCATTTCAGACAGCTTTTCATGGTGGTTTTGTTATTTTCAGTTGCGGATGGCATCAGCGCCACGTTCACCGGTTCGGATTCGAAGTACTTCCGTCAGTTCGGATACGAATACCTTGCCGTCTCCGACGGTTCCCGTTTTCAGAACACGTTCTGCTGTTTCCAGCACCTTTTCATAAGGAACTTCCGAAACAACAATATCAATTTTAATCTTGGGAATCAGCTGAATTTCTGTTTTTACACCGCGGTAATAAGTAACAATACCTTTCTGGACGCCGCAGCCCTGAACGTCATAAACGGTCATGCCTTCCACACCGATCCGGGTCAGTTCGTCCTTTAATTCCTGAAATTTTTCTTTTCTGGTGATGATTTCCACTTTATAAATTTTACTCATAATGATTCTCCTCCTGTCAGGATTTCTGCACCTGAACCTCCTGCCCATATCGAAAAAACAGACCATGTCTCCGATACGGATTCTGCTACGTCGAATAATAAAAATCAGACAAGTGATAGGACAGGTTAATTATAATTTGATGTACTAATTTGATAATAAGTTAAGAAACGGTATTTGTCAACCGGAGGAAAAACACCGGGCTTTTTCCGGTTCATGCAGTTTACAGAACGGGTGGATTCAGGTATACTATTTCTGATGCTGATTCATTTATTTACAGCATCGATTTAGTCGATTTATTGGAAAGGAGGCTGCACATGCCAGCAATATATGCACATTACAGTTTTGGAAAGAAGGTATTCAGGCAGCTGCCGAATGATCTGAAAAAAATAGCAGGAACCTACAAAAGAGAGTATCTTGCAGGATTGCAGGGACCGGACTTTCTTTTCTTTTATAATCCACTGAGAAAAAACCGTTACGGAGAGCTGGGAAGCCGGATCCATAAGGAAGAAGCGGCGGTATTTCTGGAAAGAGCCGCAAAGATTTTACGCGTAACAGGGATGGAATCACCGGAGGGAGCCTATGTCATGGGATTTATCTGCCACTTTATGCTGGATTCTTCCTGTCATGCTTATGTGACACAGATGGTTGGCGAGACCGGAGAGTCTCATACGGAGCAGGAAACGGAGTTTGACCGCTATATGATGGAGCAGGATGGAAAGGATCCCCTGTCATTTCCCCTGTACAGACTGGTGGATACTTCACAGGAGCTTGCAGAAACCATGTCCGTATTTTATAAAGGATTATCCACCTATACCGTTCGAATCAGTCAGGAAAGAATGCGTCTGATCAAAAGACTCTTCCATGCACCCTGCAGCGTGAAGAGACGTTTTCTGACATGGCTGATGACAACCGTATTTGGTGCCGGTAATGAATATGTATCTCAGGTGATGCAGTCCGAGGCCAATCCCCAGTGCGAACCGATCTGTGAAGAATTGTCCGATCGCCTGGAAAATGCAGTAACGGAATGTGCCCTGGAAATCAGGAAATATGCATTCGAAACAGTCTGCGGCAAGGAAATTTCCCAACGGATGAAACGGGATTTCAATTAGGTTTCAGAAGGAAAAGCAAGAAAGAGAAACAGAAGAGGTTTTATGGGAAAAGAAACAAAAGAAAGTAAGAAGCTGACAGGACTGGAGCTGAGCTGGGTTCTTTATGATGTGGGAAACTCTGCTTTCACCCTGCTGGTAGCCACCATTCTTCCTATTTATTTTAATGCCCTTGCGGAAAATGCCGGTGTATCCAGTACGGATTACCTGGCATGGTGGGGCTATGCGGCATCCATATCCACCCTGCTGGTGGCCTTTATCGGACCGGTATTCGGCTCCCTTTCCGATCAGAAAGGAATGAAAAAGAAGGTTTTTACCATTGCGCTGCTGGTTGGTGTGGCAGGATGCGGTGCGCTGATCCTTCCGGGGTCATGGATCGTGTTCCTGGTCGTATTTATTGTTGCAAAAACCGGTTATGCGGCCAGCCTTGTTTTTTATGATTCCATGCTGACCGATGTGACCACGCCGGAACGCATGGATTCCGTATCCTCCAAGGGATATGCATGGGGATATATCGGAAGCTGTATTCCCTTTGTGATCAGTCTGGTATTTGTGCTGATGAAAGATACCATTGGCATCACCATGACCACAGCCATTGGTATTGCCCTGTTCATCAATGCGGCATGGTGGTTTGTCATGGCACTGCCGCTTCTGAAAAATTACAAACAGATATATTATGTGGAAGCCGGTGACACCAATCCTATTGCGGAATCGTTCAGACGATTGGGAAAGACATTCCGTGAACTGACACAGTATAAAAATATTTTCCTGTTCCTGGTTGCATTTTTCTTCTATATCGATGGTGTATATACCATTATTGAAATGGCAACTGCCTATGGTCAGGCACTGGGACTGGATACCACGGGACTGCTGCTGGCATTGCTGGTAACACAGATCGTTGCCTTTCCCTTTGCATTGCTCTTCGGTTATCTTTCCGGTAAGATTGACAATGCAAAGCTGATCCGGGTCTGCATTTTTGCGTATTTCTGTATTGCAGTTTTTGCAATCCAGCTGGATAAACAGTGGGAATTCTGGCTTCTGGCCGTTGCCGTGGGCATGTTTCAGGGGGCGATTCAGGCCCTGTCCAGATCCTACTTTGCCAAAATCATTCCACCGGAAAAATCCGGAGAATTTTTTGGAATTTTTGATATCTGCGGAAAAGGAGCCTCCTTCATGGGAACCGCCCTTATGGGCATCATGACGCAGCTGACAGGCAGCGCCAATGCCGGTGTGGCTGTGCTGAGTCTGATGTTTGTCATCGGCTTCTTCGTCTTCGGAAAAGCAGCGGCACTGAACCGGGATGCGGCATAAATCGATATGTTTTTTTTCATATTGCACTTGCATATTTGGAACGGTCAGTATAAAATGATTACCATGGGTCCGGCATGAGGCATATCAGGCAATGTCGGACAGATGACAGGAAAAGAGGAAAGGATTGTTGACCAATGAGTCTGGAAAAGGTAAATAAATATAAAGAAGATAAGAAAAACAGACGGCAGATTCTGGAAAGGGAAAAGAAAAAGAAGGCATGTGCCCGTATTGCAGGCTGGATCATCGGAATTGCGATTACTGCGGGACTGGTTGCCGTGCTGGGTCTGACAGCAAAGAACTCATACACCAATTATCAGGCATCCAAACCGAATTATACTGCGGATTCCATGGTTGTGAATGATATGACAGGTATTCTGAATGAGCTGGATGCAGAAGAAACAGAAGCACCTTCCGGTGAAGAAGCAGGCTCCGAAGAGACCGAAGCACCCGCAGAAGAAGCTTCCACATCCGCTGCAGCAGAAAGTTCTGCAGAATAACAGTATTGATAAAGCAATGTACAGCCTGAAATCCAATAGTTGATTTCAGGCTGTTTTACTTGTTGATGGCGAAAGGCGGGATACTATGAAGAAAAAAGGTGACAACATTACATTGATCGGTATGCCTGGTTCCGGAAAGAGTACAATCGGTGTCGTTCTGGCCAAGAGACTGGGCTATCAGTTTGTGGATACCGATCTGCTGATCCAGGCACAGGAAAAGCGTCTGCTGAAGGAAATTATTGCAGAAGAAGGACTGGATGGTTTTAAGAGGATTGAAAATCAGGTGAATGCTGATCTTTCCGTCAGCCGGAGTGTTATTGCACCGGGCGGCAGTGTCATTTATTGTCAGGAAGCCATGGAGCACCTGCGGGAACTGGGAGAGGTGATTTATCTCAGAGTTTCCTATGAGGAACTGTCCAGACGTCTGGGCGATCTGGTGGATCGCGGTGTGGCCCTGAAAGAAGGTCAGGGATTAAAGGAACTGATGGAAGAAAGAGGCGTACTTTATGAAAAATATGCCGATGATACAATAGATGAAAAGGGACTGACTCCCGGCAGAATCGCAGCAATTCTGGAAGAACGGATCAGAAGCAGCCAGTCATAATTATGGAGGAATGAACCATGTATCAGATTAATTTTAATGAACCCTGCAGAATTTATTTTATGGGAATCGGCGGTATCAGCATGAGCGGTCTTGCGGAGATCCTGATGAAAGAAGGATTTACCGTAACCGGTTCCGATATGAAAGAATCAGATCTGACAAAACAGCTGGAAGCGGAAGGTGCAGTGATTTCCTATCATCAGACGGCATCCAATATTCATGCCGATGAGATTGATGTGGTGGTATATACCGCTGCCATCCATGAAGACCATCCGGAACTGGCAGAGGTCATCCGTCTGGGAATTCCCCGCCTGACGAGGGCAGAGCTGCTGGGCCAGATCATGCGAAATTACAAAACAGCAATTGCAATATCCGGTACCCACGGAAAAACAACCACCACATCCATGGTTACGGAAGTGATGATGGCAGCAAACGAAGACCCCACCGTTACTGTGGGCGGTATGCTGGACTGCATCCATGGAAATTTTCATCTGGGAGAATCGGACTGCTTTATTACAGAAGCCTGTGAATATACCAACAGTTTTCTGTCCTTCTATCCGACTGTAGAAGCCGTTCTGAATATCGAAGAAGATCATCTGGATTTCTTCAAGGATATTCACGATATCCGCCGTTCTTTCCGCCTTTTTATGGAAAAGCTTCCCAAGGGCGGTGTACTGGTGATCAATGAGGAAATTGAGAACTATGAAGAACTGACTGCCGGTCTGCAGTGCCGGGTGGTAACCTTTGGTCTGGAAGGCAGCGGCGCCGACTATACAGCAGCACATCTTGCCTACGATGACAATGCATGCGCTTCCTTCACACTGATGCATCAGAACGGTGATACACAGAAACCGGTTGTGGATATTAAGATGAATGTCCCCGGTGTACACAATGTGAAAAATGCCCTTGCCTGCGCAGCTGTTGCCCTGGAACAGGGGATTAAACCGAAGTATATCGCCTCTGCACTGGAAAGATTCGGCAACGCACACAGAAGATTTGAATTCAAGGGCAAAATCGGTGAAGTGACCATTGTGGATGATTATGCACACCATCCCCAGGAAATCGATGCAACCCTTGATGCGGCCAAAAAAATGAAGCACCGCAAACTCTGGTGTGTATTCCAGTCCCACACCTATACCCGTACGAAGGCCCTGCTGGATGATTTTGCAAAGAGTTTGTCCGCAGCAGATGCAGTGGTACTGGCACCCATTTATGCAGCCAGAGAGACCGATACCCTGGGAGTCAGCTCGCAGGACATTGCAGACCGGATTGAAAAGCTGGGTACGGAGGTACATAATCTGGAATCCTTTGATGCCATTGAAACCTTCCTTCTGACCAACTGTGAAGCCGGTGATGTGGTCATCACCATGGGAGCCGGAGATATCTACAGAGTGGGCGAAAAACTGCTGGGCATGTAACGTATTGTGGATAACTTCTCGTATAAGGTCAGGAAAATGTAGAAAAATGGACGGGAAATATGGAAATAACTGGTGTTTTTGCACTGCATTATCCACATTATCCACAAACAGACTGTGGATAATACGTTTATTAGGTGTTGAAAGTATGTTGATATAGTCTGACCTTGTGACAAATGAATAAAGGACGAAGGCTGGTATGCTGATCATATGGTAATATTGGTCAGCATACTGTTTTCTATTCAAATCGACGCTTGCGGAGATTTGGCGCCGGATTCGGTTTGCGAAGCAAACATTTTCCTATTCGAATCCGTGCGCAGTCTCCGCTCCGCTTCGGTCGGCTCTTATGTGGTCCCCCGGACCACCCGCCCCGCGGAGCGTTTATCTCAGTCAGAGATTGTACTCTCACTGAGACAAGTTTGTTATTACTCATCACCTATAGAGGTGAGAGTGTTCTCTGACTGAGATAAACATTGCGGCAGCTGAAACAGAAGAACAAGATAGACAACGAATAAGGAAAGAAATATGAGCAGTTTGAAAGTAACGGGAATCGGAGGGGGATATACTCTGATTTCCAATGTTTTTATAGATCAGTATATGGTAACAGCAGGTTCCAGCCATCTGAAAACGTATCTGCTTCTTATGCGGTTGTATATGGATCCGTTATCGGAGATTTCGGTCAGTCATATGGCGGATGTACTGGACTGCAGTGAAAGTGATGTGCTTCGTTCCCTTCGTTACTGGAAGAAGAAGGGGCTGATGGAACTGCAGTTTGCAGAAGATACCGGCGAACTGACCGGAATCCGGATGATGGAACCGAAGGGAGCAGAAGAAGGGGGACAGGGTCTGCAGGACCTGTCTGCTGCAGAATCGGAACTGGCTGCGGTCCGTGCACCCCGGAAGGAAAAAGGAGCCGGATCACAGAAAACAACTGCCGGATCCGCACCCTCTGCAGCACAACCGGTACCGACTGCCGGTTCCGCAGATTCCGTCAGCGGGGACGTTGTACCGGTTCCGGATAAAACGGTTGATTTTGGAAAGGTTTCCGCCGATGAAAACTTCAGCCGTATTCTGTTTATTGCAGAGCAGTATATCGGATCCCCGCTGTCAAGAAATGACTGTGAAACCTTTGCCTGGATGTATGACCGGCTGGAAATGGAAACCGGTCTGATGGAATATCTGGTGGAATACTGTGTAACCAACGGGCATCGCAGCATCCGGTACATGGAGGCTGTGGCCATTGACTGGCATCAAAAGCAGATCAGAACCGTGGAACAGGCCAAAATTTATACACCCCTTCATGATAAGAACCTTTATGCGGTTATGAAGGCCCTGGGGCTGAACGGAAGGCAGCCGGCACCGGGGGAACGGGAGATTATCGACGGCTGGTTCCGGAATTACGGATTTTCACTGGATATGGTGGTGGAAGCCTGCAATCGGACGATGATCTCCATCCACGAACCCAACCTGAATTATGTGGAATCCATTCTGTCCCGGTGGAAAAAGGCCGGTATTTCCGGACTGGATCAGGTGAAAACACTGGATGAAGAGTATCAGAAAAAGAAGGCGGCAGCTGGAAAGGATACACAGCAGAAAACGGGCAGACATTCCGGGCAGCAGAAAGCCGGTGCACAGTTCCACAGCTTTGAGCAGAGAACTTACGACTACGATGCTCTGCAGAAAACCCTGAGTGCGGTTTCCGACGGAAACCGACATTCGGAATAAATCAGACCAAAGGATTCAGAGAAGGGAGTCTGGTCATGGCATTGACAAATTCACAGTTTGAAGAAATTATGAGGGAGTATAATCAGCTGAAATTTCAGCATGTCCGTGAGCAGGAAAGCCGGACACAGGAGATTTATCAGAAAATCCCGGCCATCCGCAGTCTGGAGGAGGAAATTGTCCGGACAGCAGCCGGACAGGCAAGGAAACTCCTGTCAGGAGATGCGAATTCCCTTCGGGAGCTGAAAACCCGTCTGGCGGATCTGAAGGAGCAGAAGCGTGTACTGCTTTTATCAAACGGATATCCGGAAGATGCACTGGAGCTGCAGTATTCCTGTCCCGCCTGCAAAGATACCGGATTCATATCCGGAAAAAAATGCCGATGTTTTCAGCAGAGGGAAATTGAACTGCTGTACCGGCAGTCCGATCTGCGGGAGATTCTGAAAAAAGAAAACTTTGACACGTTTTCGTTTGAATGGTATGATGATACCGCATCTGCAGGGAATATCAGTCCCCTTGAGAATATCCGCGGTATCTATGATATCTGCCGGAATATGGTCAGAAACTTCAGCACGGAGAAGACGAATCTGCTCCTCACCGGCAATGCCGGAACCGGCAAGACCTTTCTGACCCACTGCATAGCCAAAGAACTGATCGATAACTGTTTTTCCGTTATTTATCTGTCCGCAGCGGAATTGTTTGAGATATTTTCCTCGCACCGTTTTCAGGACGATGCAGAACCGGAAGATGAGCTGATGTATCATCACATCTATCATTGCGACCTTCTGATCATCGATGATCTGGGAACGGAAATGACCAACAATTTTACAATTTCGGGGCTGTTTTCCTGTATCAATGAAAGAGCAAGGAAGAATCTTCCGGTGGTGATATCCACCAATCTTTCCATCGGGGAGATCAGTGATCTCTACTCTGAACGGATCAGTTCACGGCTGATCAGCAATTACCGGATTCTGCATCTGTACGGAGCGGACATCCGTCTGCAGAAAAGACTGAAATCGATTTGATTCTTCCTTTGACATGAGGTATAATTGATGTTATAATTAAAATTACGCGAGTTTTATCAGGAGGTATATGAAAATGAGCGAAGAAATGGTAAAAGAAGTAGTTGAAGAAACAGTTGAAGAAACAGCTGAAACCGCAGAAGCAGTATCTGTATGGGCAGGTTTTGAAGAAAAGATGAAAGCAAACACTGTTATCACAGTTGAAATCGCAGGTGTGGTAAAGAGCGGTGTTGTTGCATATATTGATGGTGTTCGCGGATTTATTCCCGCATCACAGCTTTCTGCTGAATATGTAGAAGATCTGGAATCATGGCTTGGCAAGACCGTTGATGTTATGATCATCGAAGCCAAGGAAGATGAAAAGCGTCTGATCCTGTCCGGCAGAAAAGTTGCAAGACGTGAAGAAAGAAAGAAGAAATTCGAATCCATCGCTGTAGGCAGCATTCTGGAAGGTACTGTAGAATCCATTAAGGATTACGGCGCATTCATCGACCTGGGTGACAGAATCAGCGGTCTGGTTCACATTTCTCAGATCAGCACAAAGAGAATCAAAACACCCGATGAAGTTCTGGCAGTTGGCGATAAGGTAACCGTTAAGGTTCTCTCCAACGAAAAGAGAAAGATCAGCCTCAGCATGAGAGCTGTTGTTGAAGACGCAAAGAAGGAAGAAGAAGCTGCAGCTCCCAAGGAAGAAACCTTCCACTACAAGGAAAAAGGCAAGGCAGCTACAAGCCTTGGCGATCTGTTAAAGGATATTCAGCTGTAATCAGAACCGTGATCGTTTTACATTCTGTTTCAGGAATGAATCCGGCTGATTACGGTATCCGGCGAAGGTATTACCGGGATATTTGCAGAACAGGCAGGGGATGTACATGACGATACAGGAAGAAGTTGCTGCTCAGACTGAGGACTGGAGAAGATCACAGCTGATGTTTAGTTCAGCATTGAAGGAAATCGGCACCAAGATCGATATCCTCAACAGTGAGTTTGTCCATTCTCATCGATATAATCCCATTGAGCATGTGACACAGCGTATCAAGTCACCCGACAGTATCGCACGAAAGCTGAAACGCATGGGTTTCGAACCGACAATAGCCAACATGGAGAAACAGCTCTATGATATTGCCGGTATACGGATTATCTGTTCTTTTACATCAGACATCTATCGGATTGCCGGCATGATTGCCAGACAGGACGATGTGGTTGTTCTGAAGATAAAGGATTACATCAAGCACCCCAAGGAGAATGGATACAAGAGCTACCATATGGTTGTGTCCGTTCCGATTTATCTTTCCACCGGAATGGAAACCGCCAGAGTGGAGATTCAGATCCGTACCATTGCCATGGATTTCTGGGCGAGTCTGGAGCACAAGATTTATTACAAATTTGAAGGGAATGCTCCGGAACATATTTATGACGAACTGAAAGAGTGTGCTGATATCATTAATACGCTGGATCAGAGGATGCTTTCA
>JALETI010000031.1 GCA_022781515.1 Lachnospiraceae bacterium | reverse complement strand
AATAGGGCAAAAATAAAGCTCAAAACCACTAAAAATAAAGGCAATATTTAATTTTCAAAGTACCGGACTCACTGAAAAAGACGCATTTTACAATAATTTAGTTAAAAGCTATACTTTTTCAGTGGCCTCCCTATAGAGGTGAGAGTCTTCTCTGACTGAGATAAACAGGTTTCTTTCTGAGATAACAGAATAGCCTGTAGAAAAATCATCATCAAATGTTTATCTGATGATGAAATCGAAGAATGAATGAAACGAGTGATACTAAAGAAAGGGCTGCCGCATTAATTAGTGCGGCAGTCCCTTTTTATCGGATTCAGTTTCTCTGCCGATGGACTTCATACATCAGAATACCGGCAGACATGGCAGCATTCAAAGATTCCACCTGTCCTTCCATGGGAATCCGGATTCTGCGGCTGCAGGCTTCTGCCGTCCGGTCGGTCAGACCGTTTCCTTCATTGCCCACCAGAAGAGCAGCAGGTTTTCGGTAATCGGGTTCATCATAGGGTACGGAGCCCTCCAGATGAGCCGCATATACCTGAATTCCCTTTTCCTGCAGCAGTTCTGCCGTTTCTGCCATATCCTCCACATAGAGGAACGGCACCCGGAAGAGGGATCCCATGGTGGAACGGATGACTTTGGGACTGTAAATATCCACTGTCCCTTTGGAAAGGATCAGCGCCGTGATTCCTGCGCCTTCACCGGTTCGTAAAATGGTTCCCAGATTTCCCGGATCCTGCAGGTTTTCCGCCATCATAAAAAACGGAGTTTCCGAAATGGAAAGGATTTCCTCCAGCGTCCGTTCCTGTCTTTTTACCAGAGCCAGAATTCCCTGGGGTGTTTTGGTGTCACACATAGATTCAAATACCGAATCCTTTACAACAAAGGTTTCCTGTTCATCCCAGCGGGACAATAATTCTTCTGCATCTTCCCGGCACAGAAAACTTTCCGATACAAATACCTGGTCCAGCCGGTCCGGAGGAATTTCCTGAAAAAGGCGGATGCCTTCTGCCGGAAACAGACCGGTATTTTCTCTTTCTCTCCGCTTCTTCTGCAGCTGGATGACCTGTTTGATCTTTGCATTGGAAGCACTGGTTATGCTGGTTCTTTTTCCGCTCATACTGATTCCTTCCGGTTTCTTTTCCTTTTCTATTTGCCTTCGTATCTGATCAGAGAATGTACAGGATATCCCTTCAGTTTGTCACGTCCGTTTAAACCGGCCAGTTCAATCAGACAGCAGATATCAACCACTTCACCGCCCAGCTGTTCCACCAGTTTGATAATCGCTTCCAGCGTACCGCCTGTGGCCATAAGGTCATCCACAATAACCACCTTCTGACCGGGTTTGATGGAATCCTTGTGCATCTCAATTGTTGCCTGACCATATTCCAGATCATAGGACATTTCCACGGTTTCACGGGGAAGCTTGCCTTTTTTACGTACCGGAACAAAGCCCTTGTTCATGGCATATGCAACGGGTACGCCAAAGATAAACCCTCTGGATTCGGGTCCAACCACCACATCAAAAGAAACATCTTTCAGCAGGTCCACAATTCCGTCAATGGCAAGCTTCAGTCCATCGGGATCCTGAATAACAGTGGTAATATCTCTGAAAATAATACCCGGTTCCGGAAAATCGGGAATACTCATTACATATGATTCAACGTTCTTCATCATTTGCCTCCTTATAAATCAATCATTCTTTTTTATTATGATTCAAGTGTCAAAAGGATTTGCCTCCATGATACAAACGGATTTCTCCGTGTTTCATGCTCTCGAAATCCTGAAAACATTCGATACAGTCCATCTCTGCAGAACCGATACTCAAAGTATACCTTTTCAGGATGGATTATGCAACGAAATTCTGAAAACGGCTGTTAGCCCCTCTTTTCCCGAAGGATTCGCGGTACATCATAATGCCGGATAATCAGCTGCATGCTTTTCAGTCCTCTGTATTCATTGATATCCGGTTCATAGGCCAGGAGCAGTTCGATATCATTGGGCTGTCCGCCATACATCTTTTCCAGCTGCTGCTGACCGAAGGTTTCCAGAATCGTTTCATCAAATGCTTCTATATCACCAAAATACATGCCGTCGATCCGAATCCCGGTGCGGTCTTTCAGTTTCAGCTTGAGCACGTTGCGGTTGATTCCCAGAATCCGTGCCTGCTCCACTTGAAATCCTTTTTCGGCGAAAAGCGGGTGTGCATTGCCATTTCCGTAGGGACTCAGCATTTCCAGAGAATGAATCAGTGTTTCGGAGAGATAGCCCACCGGAAGCTGCATATCGATATTGACCACTGCAACCAGATCCTCATTGGTCAGACCGCAGTCTGCATTCAACGCTTCCTCGAAAGGTTTCAGACTGTCGTAATCCATGGATAAGCCGCATGCCATGGCATGTCCCCCGAAGCGTGTCAGATACTTTTTCTGTCGATTGACCCTGGTAAACATATCGTAAGCCGGAATCGAACGGCCGGATCCTTTCAGTCCTTCTCCCGTATCCGTTAGAACAATGGTGGGACGATTATAATATTCCCGGATTCGTCCTGCAATAATACCCGCCAGACTTTCATGGCAGTCTTTCAGCAGAACCACCAGTACCTTTCTGGAAAGCAGGTTCTTTTCCACAAGTTCCCTGGCCTGCTCCACTCCTTTTACCGTCATATCCTTACGGGCATCATTGAGCAGTTTCAATTCTTCTGCCATATGGAAGGCCTGTTCCGGGTCTGTTTCCTCCAGAAGATGCAGGGCTTTTTTTGCAGTGGATAATCGGCCGGATGCATTGAGGCAGGGGCCGATAACAAAACCGATATGGTAGGAACTGATCTGCCTCTGATTCAGTTTATTGACCTCAATCAGTGCCTTCAATCCGGTATTGGATGTATCGTGCATCTGCTCCAGGCCAAATTTGACTAGAATCCGGTTTTCATCCTTCAGTTCCATGACATCCGCCACCGTTGCCATGGCTGCTATTTCCAGATATTCCCATATGGAATTACGCAGCTGCAGATCCGGATACGAATCGAACAATACCTGCATCAGCTTGAAGGCCACCACAGCACCACAGATTCCATTGAAAGGATAGGGGCAGTCCGGCTGCTTCGGATTGACAATGGCCGACGCTTTCGGATAAACATATCGTTTTTCTCCTGATTCTTCCACAAAAGGGACCTCATGGTGATCCGTAATAATCATTTCGATGCCTAGTTTTTCCGCATAATCAGCGGCTTCCATGGCGGCAATTCCATTGTCGCAGGTAATGATCAGAGAGACTCCCTTTCTTCCGGCTTCCGTGATCAGCCGTTCATTAATTCCATACCCATCCCTGCATCGATCCGGTGTATCCACATACACATCTGCACCAAGCTTTTTCAGACAGCTTTCCAGAATATACCCACTGCAAATACCGTCACAGTCAAAATCATTGGCAATCATAATTTTATGTCCTGCATCGATGTGATTCCGGATGATAGAGGCGGCTTTATCTGCATCTTTCAGCAGGTGCGGATCATGGAGACTGTCCAGATCTCCATGCAGCCAGACTTCCATTTCTTCCTGCGTTTCAAGACCTCTGTTCCGCATCAGTCTTACCAGCACCGGATCAATCCCCAGCTGCTCTCCCAATCCTCTGAAATCGGCCCTTTTCGTGGCCATGATCCATCGCTCCATTGTAATCTTCTCCTCCGTTTTCGTAAAACCTGCCGATATCCTGTACAGATTCATTGTTCCATTCATGTTACCAGCGATATTCAAATCAACGTTTCTCAGTAATCCAATTACCGACATCACAATTTCCACTCAGATGCATCGGGTACCTGTCCGCTGCAGATGCTGATGCAGAAAACCTTTTCCGCACCGGCTTCCTTCAATCGCCTGGTACAGATTTCCATGGTACTGCCCGTTGTATAGATATCATCAATCAGCAGAATTCTGCGGTATCCTTTCGGCATCGTTCCTTCTATGGTAAATGCTTTCTGCAGATTCCGCATCCGTTCCGTGGTGTTCAGTTCTTTCTGCGGTCGTGTCTTCTTGACACGCACCAGCAGCGTGCTGCAAACCTCAATCTGCAGGCGCTCCCCCAGTTTACGGGCAAGGATCTCCGCCTGATTATATCCCCGTTTCCGGTAACGGGATGGATGAACCGGTACGGGAATGATCACATCGGGACGAAACCTGCGAAGTACCGTACCGTATTCGGAAAGCATTTCTTCTATATAATAGTCTGCGTATTCCCTGCAATTATGGTATTTAAACCGGAGAACAGACTCCCCCATGGAATGTTTCTCATAGCCGGGCAGTTTTCCCGGAATCGGTTTCAGGTTCCGTCTTCCATACCGAAACACACTGATTCCGCCGTCAAAACTTCTCGGATGCTCTGCACAGTCCATACAATATTCACTTCTCATACTGGAAATGGCTTTTCCACACCGTTTACAGACCGGCTCCTGTATCAGATAATACCGTTTCACCAGACGTCTGCAGTCCGGGCAGATCAGATCATCAGCAGTGGGAACGATTTCATGACAAAAGGGACAGCGTCTTGGAAATAAAATGCCCAGCAGAAATGATCCTGCTCTATGCCAGCTCTTTCCAATATTTTCCCGGAAGCTGTTCTCCGCTCTGTGTACTTTTATCGTCAATTCACCTCTTCCATCTTCTCCTGCTCTGCAATTTCACGAATCCGCCTTTCCAGTCCCGTATACCGCTTCATCTTTCTGTCATTGGAAATCATCGCTGCAAAGGTCTCCGGCTGTCCAACGATACAGACACAGGACTTTGCACGGGTTACTGCCGTATACAGCAGATTCCGGTTCATCAGCATGGGCGGACCGGATAGCAAAGGAAGAATGACTGCAGGATATTCGCTGCCCTGGGATTTGTGAACCGTAACCGCATATGCCAGCTCCAGTTCATCCAGCATTTTAAACCCATATGTAACCATGTGCCGGTCTTCAAATTCCACTTCCAGTTCTTCTGAAAATGTATTAATACTGCGGATAATGCCGGTATCGCCGTTAAAAACACCCATTCCACTGTCAATCACATAGCCTTTTTTTCCACGGACCTCCCATTCCAGCTTATAATTGTTCTTTACCTGCATGACCTTATCACCCACCCGGTAAATCACACCGCCAGCTTCCTTTTCCCGTTTCTGATCAGAAGGAGGGTTCAGGAAAGACTGCAATATTTCATTGAGCTTCTCCACACCCAGCGGGCCCTTCCGCATGGGAGTCAGAATCTGAATTTCTTCTGTTCCTGCATGTACATACCGGGGCAGTTTGTCCTTAATCAGAGCCACACAGGTCTGAATAACCGATTGTGCCGATGTTCCGCGGATAAACAGAAAATCCCTGCTCTTTGCTGCCGGGTTGACATATTCACCGGCATTGATTTTATGTGCATTTAAAATAATATCGCTCATGGCAGCCTGACGAAAGATTTTTTCAAGCCGTACCACCGGAAAGCACCCGGACTGAATAATGTCTTTCAGAACATTTCCGGGACCCACGCTGGGAAGCTGATCCACATCTCCCACCAGAATCAGTCTGGCGCCCAGAGGAATTGCTTTCAGCAGAACATTCAGCAGGGAAATATCCACCATGGACATCTCATCAATGATAATCACATCTGCTTCCAGAGGGTTGGTTTCATTGCGTTCAAAATACGTGCCGGAGGCATCGTCTTCATCCAGACGGTTGATTCCCAGCAGACGATGAATGGTACTGGCTTCACATCCGGTGGTTTCTTTCATACGCTTTGCCGCCCGTCCGGTGGGTGCAGCCAGCAGAACCACATCTTCCTCTTCTTCAAAATACCGGATAATGGAACGGATGATTGTGGTTTTACCGGTACCGGGACCGCCGGTAACAATCAGAAGGCCGCAGCGTGCAGCCTTAAAAAATGCTTCCTTCTGCTTCTGTTCCAGTGTAATCTCCAATTCCCCTTCAATAGCATACAGACGTTCCAGTAATTCCGAATCCTCTGAATCGGTCTCTCCTTCGTCCCCATGACCGTCCGGATCGGAATTGCTTTCCGCATTCTGGAAGTTTCCGGTTCCTGCCAGATCATGAAGCCTTCTGGCTGCTTCCATTTCTGTATAATAGTAATGATTCAGGTATATATGCTTCTGCTCATCCTCTGTCTTTACTACCAGCTTACGGTCCATTACCAGATCCATCAGATAGGAATCTATCTGCGGCATATCAATTCCCAGAAGGGCACCGGTGCTTTGAATCAGTTCTTCTTCCGGAAGATAGGTATGACCGGATGCAGAGGCCTGATTCATCACAAATAGCAGTCCGCTGCGGATACGAAAATCAGAATCTGCTTCGATACCCGAACGCACTGCTATACTGTCTGCTATACGGAAACCCACACCGGAAATATCATCCGCCAGCTTATAAGGATTAGTGCGGACAATTGTATACAACTCATCCTTGTAGGTTTCATAAATTTTCAGAGCCAGGTTCAGACTGATCCCCAGCTGCTGCAGAAAAATAACAGCCTGTCGTCTGTCACGCTGATCAATTGTTGTCTCGGCAATCTGGATTGCCTTCTTTTCACTGATACCGCGTATTTCTGCAAGACGTTCAGGCTCTTCTTCCATAATCCGAAAGGTATCCAAACCAAACCGGGATACGATCCGCACGGCAAGTGCAGGTCCGATTCCCTTTACAGCACCGGAACTGAGATACCGTTCAATGGAGGCCACATCCTCCGGCTGCTTTACTTCAATGGCCGTAACCTGCATCTGTTCCCCATATAATGGATGCTGAGTCAGTCTGCCGGTCGCTTCCACGAATTCCCCTTCGTTAATATAAAAAAGGCTGCCCACCAGAGTCAGGGTTCTTTCTCTGGCGGACACCTCCAATACGGTATAACCATTATCCGGATTGCGGTAGATCACATGCTCCACATAACCGGATACACTTGTTAATTCACTCACAGATGCGATTATTCTTCTCCTGAACCGTCATTGCTCAGCAATTCAATGTACTTACCGGTACCGATTGCCACTGCAACCATCGGATCGTCAGCGATTGTTGTAGTAATATGTGTCTTTTCCTGAATCAGAAGATCCAGACCGCTCAGCAGGGCGCCGCCGCCTGTCATCACAATACCGCGGTCAAAGATATCTGCTGCCAGTTCCGGCGGAGTTTTCTCCAGTACATTGTGTACAGCATCGACAATAGCCATGGCAGGCTCTGTTAATGCTTCCAGCATTTCATCGGAAGAAATGCTGATGGTCTTGGGCAGACCTGTGATCAGGTTACGGCCCTTTACATCCATACATACCGGTTCCGGTCTCTTGTATGCACAACCAATGTTGATCTTGATCTCTTCTGCTGTTCTTTCACCGATCAGCAGGCTGTGTTTCTTACGAACATAGCGAACGATTGCTTCATCAAAATCATCACCTGCCACCTTAACGGATTCGCTTACAACAGTACCGCCAAGGGAAATTACTGCGATGTCTGATGTGCCGCCGCCGATATCCACAATCATGGTACCGCAGGGTTTGGAAATATCAATACCTGCACCGATTGCTGCTGCAACGGGTTCTTCGATGATCTGTACATCTCTTGCACCTGCTGAATAAGTAGCGTCCTCCACAGCCTTCTTTTCCACTTCAGTGGCACCGCTGGGAATACAGACACTGATGCGGGGCTTTCTGAGCGTCTTTCTGCCAACAGCTTTCTTAATGAAATACTTCAGCATCTTTTCTGTAACGGTGTAGTCAGAGATTACACCCTGTCTCAGAGGTCTGACTGCAATGATGTTGCCGGGTGTACGTCCGATCATCAGTCTTGCTTCTTCACCAATTGCCTTTACCTTACCTGTATCGCGGTCAAAAGCCACTACTGAGGGCTCTTTTAAAACAACGCCTTTTCCCTTAATATATACCAGAATGCTGGCAGTACCAAGATCAATACCAATATCAGTTGATAACATGATTTTCCTCCTCTTGATTACATATCCTATCACATGTGCAGTTCATATGTGTACATAGTTACATGATGTCACCTGTTGTCAATCACAGGTCAGTACCCCATACAGAATTGCATCCTTATTACAAATTATTACACGATAAGTATATCACGACATTTTGTCTTGTCAATTCCATCTGCGAGATTTCATAATTTTCTCATAATCCTTAAATTTTCATAGGAAATTATTTATATTTTTTTTATTTTTTACTAAAACTTTTTTCTGATCTCAATTATCCCTTTCCGCAAATCATTTCTTTTCCGAAACTCCGGATGCCTGCGAGGCAATTAATCCGGTACATAACCAGCTTTCTCCATCAGGCGTTTTCCCTGTGAAGAATTCATCCATGTAAGAATTTTTTCAATATTGGCTTCCTGCCGCCCCTTTACGGAAATACAATAAATCGGATCTGATAATGCATAGGTTTCTGATGCAATCTGTTCCGGATCCGGTTCCACTCCGGAAATCTGCAGTAATTTCATCCCTTTGTCGATATTAATATTGGATGCATACTGAAGATAGGTAAAACCGATGGCACCTTTCAGATTCAGATATTCCGAATTTTTTCCGGTAATTCCCTCCTCCGGGATAATTGTCAGTTCCTGCCCGGCTTCCATCAGAGAAGTTCCATTCATAAACTGTATGATCCGTTCCTGCGCCCGGCTGCCGGAAGCCTGCTGAAAAGCAACGATTTCCTCATCGTCACCACCCAGTTCCATCCAGTTCAGAATATGTCCGCTGTATATATCCTGCAGTTCTTCCACACTCAGACTTTCTATTTCATTGACACTGTTTACATAAAAGACAAAGGCTTCATATCCAATGGGCGTAAGGGACAGTTCAATCCCCTGCTTCTCTGCCCTGCTAAGAACCCCATTCTCCGGATACTCGGAAAAAACCAGATCCGTTTTTCCTGACAAAAGCTCATCAAATGCAGATGCTGTATCACCATATCGAAAAGGCGAACCTTCTTCATTTAATTCACCAATATCCTCCGGATAAATCATATTCACAATGGATGCATACAGGGGAAACAATGTGGATGAACCGTTTATCACCGGAAGCCCATCTTCTGCACGCAGCTGCAGTTCCGATGGTTCTTCCAGTTTTGCAATGACTGAAACATCGTAAAACGGCTGATACTTTTCTTTTCCGGCCGTATCAGGATCCACAACCGCCATGGAATCCATAAAATTGTTCCGTCCATAACACGCCAGGAAAATAATCATTCCGGATGTAAACAAAATGATACTGAACAAACGGCACACCGCACGTTTTCGGATATCTGTAAAAAATGTCCGGGCCATCAGTGGAATCTGAAAACTCAAAATAAAAAGCAGTGCAAAAATCAGATTCATCCGGACAAAATAGGAAAGAATATGGATACCTGCACCTTCTGCCAGAAAAGCGACTGCAAACAACAACAGTTTAAAAACAATTTTCTTTTCCTTCTCCTGAATCGGCATCCATCAGACCTCCTTCTCTATTCTCTCCGTTTTATGGACTGATAATAGCATGTTTTTTCAGATGCATCTATATACATTAGAAAAAAATAATGTATTTTTAAAAGAATAATAAAAAAGAAGTCGGCAAGATTGCTCTTACCGACTGTACCCAGCACATCGAATAATAATTAACCAGCCATATCACTTGTCTGATTTTTATTATTCGATGTACTGGTAAATTTATAAAATATGCATCTTTCCAGTATGTGCTGCTCCGTAGCCATCCATCTGCATCAGTCTCCTTTGAAAAACCTCTGACTGCAGTACACGAATCATGCCCTGAAAGGCCGGGTGATTCAGATATTTGCGGTCAAAAACCAGACACAGATCGGTTTTCACCACGGGAACAAAGGTAAGATCCGGAAATTGGGAACAGATTGCACGGCTTCCGATGGCCAGATCTGCCTGTCCGTTTTCCACAGCAATTGCAGCAGCCAGATCCGATATGCTTTCACGACTGCATACTTTTACCTGTTCAATGGAAATGCCGGCATCCTTCATCATCTGATCCAGAATAATCCGGCTCATACTTCCCTTACTGCCAAACATAACCGTTCCGCCGGCCAGAAGCAGCTCTGCTCCGGTTCTGGTATCCCGCCTGCTTCCCTTTTTCAGATAAAATCCATATTCCAGCTCTGCTGCTGTCACCTGTACCAGACTGGTTCCCGGCATCATATACTGCAGGGAACCATTGATTCCGCTTGACCGGATCGGTATGAATGCAGCATGTATTTTTTCATAATAAAGAGAATACAGACAATCGTAAACATTAAGAGACTGCTGTACCACCGGCAGGTTATCCGGTTCCAGCTGAAAATGAGAACAGAAAACAGATAACAGATCATCCTGACTGCCAATGATCAGACCATTGGTATTCTTCAGGTAATCCTGAACCCGTATGGCACTGTCTGATGCATCTGCAACCGGTTTTACATAAACCTTTTCTGTGCCGCCTGTCTGTCTCAGATACTCATCCAGATCGGATTTATTGACACGAATCTGTTTTCCCACTTTAGAAGAGGGAAGTTTATTTTTTTTAATCAGGTCATAAACAGTTGTCTTTTTGATTCGTAACAAATCAGCAACTTCCTGTGCAGTATAAAATTCATCCATGCAATCACCTTTTGCCGATCGTGTTATTCGTCTACGCCAACCATTACATTGGAAGCTTTTACGATTGCGTAAGCATCGCTTCCCACTTCAAGTCCCAGTTCTTCCACTGCCGCATTGGTAATAACAGATGTGATTTTGTTGCCGCCGCCGATATCGATGGAAACGATGGAATTCACAGCTCCCTTTTCCAGCTTTACAACTTTGCCCTTTAACTGATTTCTTGCACTGATTTTCATATCATATCTCCTTTTTCATTTTAATTTCATACTATTTTTGGGTTTTAAATAGAATTGTTCTGTTTGATTATAATATATTTCTATCAGATGTGCAATTAATTTCCTTTATTTCATTTTATGACATCTGTTTTTATATCAAATAGATATTCCAGACTCGTTTTTCGAATCATTCCTCTGTTTATTTTTGCTTTTTTGTGAAAAATTACCGAATATATCTTTTCATTTCTTTTCATCATAAAGAATTTGACAAGATATCTTTTTTATTGTAAACTGAATCTATCAGTTTAAAACTATATAAAACAAAACTAAAGTTAAGAAAACAGGTTACTATCTGACAAATGTTGCTGTTCAGATTAACATATTTTTCTTAACCGGGAAAGGAAAGGATTATGAAAAAACGTGTATTATCTTTCATCCTGGCAGCTGCCATGATCTTCTCTCTGGCAGCATGCGGAAAAAAAGCAGAAGAAACTCCTTCCGCTTCTGAAGCCACTTCTACAGAAGCTCCTTCCACCGAAGCTGCAGCTTCCGGTGAACCTGCAGAAATTCAGGTATTCATTGCTGCAAGTCTGAACAAAGTTATGACCGAACTTGCCGAAATGTACAACAAGGATCATCCCGAAGTAACCATCAACTATAACGCTGACAGTTCAGGTACTCTGCTGACACAGATTCAGGAAGGTGCAGCATGTGATATGTTCTTCTCTGCAGCGCAGAAACAGATGAACGCTCTGGAAGAAGATAAACTGATCGTTGAAGGTACTCGTGTGAATGTGGTAAACAATCAGGTATGTGTTGTTAAGGCAAAAGGAACAGAAACAGCTGTAACCGGTCTGGCAGATATTGAAAAAGCAAAGAGCATCGCTCTGGCAGACGGCAGTGTTCCTGTTGGCAAATATACCCGTCAGGCACTGGTTAAGATCGGCAAACTGCCTGAAACAGAAGATGTTTCCACAATTACAACTGCTGAAGTTATGAATGCTTTAGGCGGCGTGGAAATCAGCGAACAGAGCAATGTAAGCAAGGTTCGTACCGCTGTTATGGAAGGTTCCTGCGAAGTTGGTACCGTTTACTATTCTGATACATACACCTTTGAAGATCAGCTTGAAATTATTGAAAAAGTAAGTTATGATTTAACCGGCAATGTTATTTATCCTTTATGCCGTGTTGTAAATAAAGAAGCAACCGATGCGCAGAATGCAGCAGCTGACGCATTCTATCAGTTCCTTCTTTCCGATGAAGCAACTGCTGTATTTGACAAATACCTCTTTGATACAAATGTAGAAAGATAAGAGGGTAAATACGGATACCGATGAGGTCAGGCGGGAATCGAAGCTGCAGTTTTTTACTGTCATTCCCGCCTTTTTTGTTTGTACTTTTTTGTCTATACTTTTTTATTTGTCCAATGAACCCGAAAGGAACAGAATATGGATGAAATACTAATCACACTATCAAAACTGGACTGGAGTCCTCTTTTTATCTCTCTGAAGACAGGGATTGTTGCAACCATCATCTCCTTTTTACTTGGAATTTTTGTTGCGGCAAAGGTTCTCCATGCATCTCCGAAGGTCCGTGCAATCGTCGATGGTTTTCTGACTCTGCCGATGATCCTGCCTCCCACTGTAGCAGGTTTCTTTCTCCTGCTGATATTCAGTCTCCGAAGACCCTTCGGTTCCTTCCTTTATGAAAACTTTGATTTTAAGGTGGTACAGACCTGGATTGGATGTATCATTGCAGCTACTGTAATTTCTTTTCCACTGATGTACCGCAACGCCCGTGCAGCCTTTGAACAGGTGGATATCAATCTGCTTTATGCCGGCCGTACCCTGGGTATGTCAGAATTTACCATTTTCTGGAAAGTGGTTCTCCCTGCTTCCGGTCCCGGTGTGGCCAGCGGAACGATTCTGACTTTTGCCCGGGCTCTGGGAGAATACGGCGCAACCTCCATGCTGGCAGGAAATATACCGGGAAAAACAGCTACCATATCCCAGCGCATCGCCATGGTTATTCAGGATGGTGACTATACCACAGCCGGTATCTGGGTCACAATTATCGTTGTCATCTCATTTGTAATTATTGTTACAATGAATCTGTTATCCGGCAGAGGAAAACATCATACACAGACATGGTAAACAGAGAGAAGGAAGAAAAATGGCACTTGAAGTACATATTATAAAAAAACTTGGTAATTTTACACTGAAAGCGGATTTTACCAGCAATGGAGGCTGCAGCGGTATTCTGGGAGAATCCGGCTGCGGCAAAAGTATGTTTCTGAAATGTATCGCCGGTATCGAAACACCTGACAGCGGTTCCATCGTTCTGGATGGCAATATTCTGTTCGATTCCGAAAAAAAGATCAATCTGCCCCCGCAGAAAAGGAATGTCGGTTATCTGTTTCAGAATTATGCGCTGTTTCCTACAATGACTGTGGCAGAAAATATTGCTGCCGGTCTGAAAGCAAAAAAGAAATTTCTTTCCGCAAAGGATAAAGAATCCATACAGAAAACCGTACAGCAGCAGATCGAACGCTGCCGCCTTCAGGGGCTGGAAAATCACTATCCTTCTCAGCTTTCCGGCGGACAGCAGCAGCGGACAGCCCTGGCACGTATGCTGGCTGTGAATCCCTCCATGATCATGCTGGATGAACCCTTTTCTGCTCTGGACAGCCATCTGAAAGATGCCATGCAGCAGGAAATGCAGGAAATCATCAGCAATTTTCCTGGAAATATCCTGATTGTATCCCACAGCCGTGACGAATTATACCGTCTCTGTGATACTCTTTCTGTCATGAGCGCCGGCATTTTTATCCGAAATGGAAACATAAAGGAAGTATTTCAGAACCCTGTTAAAACACAGGCTGCCATCCTCACCGGATGTAAAAATATTTCCACTGCCGTAAAATGCGGTGAAAATATGCTTTTTCTTCCCGAATGGGGATTGACTCTCACACCTGCAGCTCCGATTCCCGATTCGATTACCCATGCGGGTATCCGGGCACATTACTTCCATTTTGTAAGAAAGATGATTTCTCCGTCAGATGTGGAATCAACTGTTTTATCCGATTCCGGAACGGACAATATGAGTTACAAAAACATCAATCATTTTCAGGCACAGATCGTTTCGTTGGATGAACGTCCTTTTGAGTTTGACTACTATCTGAAAACCGATGAAGGAACAAAAACCTTTGTATGGAAAGTTCACAAATCAGCAGACTCAGCCTTTAAACAAGGAGATTGGCTGGAGTTTTTCATCGCTGCAGATGACATCATGATGCTAGTATAAGCCATACGAATGAATTGAAAACAGGAGTGCTGTCAGACAAATCCATTATGAATCGGATATCGTCTGCTCCGCACTCCTGTTTTTCGCATATTCGCATAATTGTATTTATTTCTGCCGGTTTTCGCAGTTCTTCAAATAACTGCCGTAATCAGCCTCCGATCTGTGACATCCCCAGATTATTTTCATTGCCGATTTCATGCTCCAGGAACTGATGGGAAATCGGTTTTCCGTTGACCGCCTCTGTAATCAGTGCTTTCAGTTCCTCGTCCAATGCACCTTTTCGCAGAGGCATTTTCAGATCAATTCCTGTATTGTACTGCAGGCATGTCTTTAAAAATCCCTGCGAAGTCAGGCGAACACGGTTGCATTGACTGCAGAATTTATGGCTGATGGCGCTGATAAAACCGATTTTTCCCTCAAATCCTTCAAAACTGTAGTAATGGCTGGGGCCATTGCCGAGTTTTCCTTTATAGATCTCTGCTTTGCCATATTTTTCTTCCAGTTGTTCCAGAATCTCCTGTTCGTTGACAAAATGGAATTGCTTTCCAAGTCCGATGGGCATCATTTCGATATATCGCACATGAATTTTATGTTTTCTTGCCAGTTCTGCCACATCAATCAGATCCTGCTCCGGAAGTCCCATGGGAACACAATTGATCTTCAGATTGATTTCCGGATGCTTCAGTGCAGCTTCAATCCCTTCCATTACCTTATCAAAAGCATCACGTCTTGTAATTCTGGCATACAGATCCTTATCCATGGTATCCAGACTGATATTAATTGCATCAACTCCTGCATCACTCAGATCTTCCATCATATCCGCAAGCAGCACTGCATTGGTGGTAATTGTAACCTTTTCAATCCCCTCTATTGCTTTCAGTCTTCTTACCAGTGCAGTTACGTCTTTTCGGATCAGTGGTTCTCCACCTGTCAGCTTGATTTTTTTTAATCCCATGGATGCCATGACACGGCAGATTCTGACAATTTCTCCAAATGTCAGAATCTCATCATGGGGAATCATTTCGATCCCTTCCTCCGGCATGCAGTATACGCATCGCAGATTGCATCGATCAATCAGAGAAATACGAAGATAATCAATTTCTCTGCCCTGTAAATCGTTCATTTATCTACCCCTACTTCCTCAGGTCATCTACTGCCTGTTATGTTCATTCTTCCATATTTATTCAATTTAATAGTTTCTCTTTCCGTTCCCAGTATTCCTCACCGTAATTGACAAATTGTTTCATGCAGGATAATTTTTCGTTACTGTTCAGCCTGCAAGGCGAAGAAATGCGTCGTACCAGTCCACTGTACGTGTATCTATGTATTTCCTGCTATCCCAGCAGATAGGCCGTAACCGTATCTCCCGGATTCTTAGCCGGACTTCCTTTTGGAAGTTCCGCAAGAATATTGCAGCCATGGAGAGGATGCAGAATTCCATTTCCCTGACTTTCTGTAATTCGAATATATGCTTCACAATCTTTTACGATCAGTTTGCCGGGAAGATACCTTGTGGTAAAATTCTTTTTACTGAAACCGCTTTCCATCTTCACCTGGCATTTTTCCAGCATGCAATCCGTACGTCCGCTCAGTTTTCTCAAAACAGGAATACCAACTAAAAACATGGAAATAATAGCAGATGCCGGATTACCGGATAAACTGATTACAGGTTTTCCTTTATAATAGGAAGCAAGGAATGCACTTCCCGGTTTCATCTGCAGTTTCCAGAAAAGCATGTCCGCTTTCAGATAATCCATACTGCGCATGAGCATATCGTAATCTCCTACAGAAACGCCTCCGGTTGTAAAAATCAGATCCGCTTCCTCAGATGCGTCATCAATCGCTGTTGCAATTTCCAGCATATCATCATCCACCACAGGACTCATTTTGACAACAGCACCCTCCTGTTCCAGAAATGCTTTTATCGTATAAATACTGGAATTACGGATTTTGCCAATTGTCAGTTTTTCATTAATTCCAACCAGTTCACTGCCGGTACTGATCAGATGTACAACCGGTTTTTTGAAGACAGGAAGTTTTGAAAAACCAAGGCCTGCCAGAATCCCCAGGTAAGCAGGTGAAATCACAGTTCCCTTCTTTAATACCAGGGCACCTTCACAAATGTCTTCTCCTATGGGAACTACGTTGCAGTTATGTTCATAGGGATGAACCAACTTTATGATTTTCCCATCGGTTTCCACCACTTCAAACTTCTCCACCGCATCTGCGCCCTCCGGAAGGGGTGCTCCTGTCAGAATCTTAACAGCCTGTCCGGGACCAACACGATGCTCCGGCGCTTTTCCAGCCGGAATTTCTTCAATGATTTCAAAAACAACTGGAGTTTCCTCTGATGCATTCAAAGTATCCTCTGCACGGAAAGCATACCCATCTAACGGTGACCTTCTGAAAGGCGGAATATTTTCCGGCGAAATGATGTCTCTTGAAAGAATACGACCGGCAGCTTCCTCAGCAGCCACCAGCTCCGTTCCCACTTCTTTCAATTTTGAAAAAATCTCTGTTACTCCTTCCTCCACCGTAACATGCTGTTTCATATTCATACTTTAAATCCCCTTTTCACTATACTACCATGATACAAACGGCAAAATGTCATATACTACATGCTTGCCAACCCCCAGAGCACACATGGAATACATAACTTTCTGACCCTGATCTAACTCACATGAATTAATAGATTTTTTGTATCTCGTTCCATCTATATTATCTATAATACCATAAACAACACCAACCCACAAACTATATTTTGTATATTTTGCCACTATTCAGCAGAGCATGATTGAAGTATTTATCAGAGACGTCAAGCTTGCTTGTAAGACGATGATAAAGACTTCAATCATATTCGGCGTTTAGCCGAATGAGTAATTTTCTGAGCTTTACGAAGAAAATTACGAATGCCTGC
>JALETI010000218.1 GCA_022781515.1 Lachnospiraceae bacterium | reverse complement strand
GCTATCTTTTCCGTTTTACCTTTTAGGTTTTGTTCTTTTTTGAATGTTGGAATCTTCAGGTTCGGCTTCTTTATGTTTCCATAAAGCAAGCTTACTTTTGGTTATATTCTTGAATTCGTTGTTCAGTTATCAAGGTTCCTGTGTCGCTCTCGCAAGCGACTTGTATAATATAGCAGTTCTTTTTCCATTTGTCAACAATTTTTTTAAAGAAATTTCATTCTTTCATTGTAAATGGTTTGGAAATTGCATTTTGGATAAAACCAGCAGCTTTCCCGTTCCGATATCCATTTTCCTGCCGTTTTTTCTTCTGTTTTGCCATTTGTATCTTATCGTGAGCCTGTTTTTGGATATTTGAAACTGCTTAATATCCCATATATCCAAAATTACCATGCAGAGCCGGCAGACTTGGAACCGGCACATTTGGATATTTCTTTCAGAATAAGGTTTTTTTATCCAGTTTTTGACTGCTTTTCCAATACAGTTCTATCCAATTTAAAACTTGCTGATATGCAATCATTGTCGGTTTCTTCTTTCCTGGGCTCTAGCGACTTTTTCTCCTCCCCTCAGCCCAGCTCCTTCTGCTTTTTGATGCTTTCTGCTTCTTTCCTGGGCTGTGACGACTCTTTTACCGCCCCTCAGCCCAGTCTTTCAGACTTTTGGATGCTTCCAATCTTGTTTTACTTGCTGTAATCACCGCCACCCGTGAAACGGATGGTTTCCTGTTTCTGTCCTCTCCATCTTTCGAAATATGAAAAACTCCAATGCTGTCAACTGACTAAAGCCTATAGACAAAAAACAACGGTGTCAGGATAAGCACTGTTTTCTTCTCAGCCTGTTCACCGTTGTTTTCTTCTTTATCAGTCGCTTTCGCTGCACTTTGTTAACGCCAATGCTCCTGTACGGGCACATTCCACGATGCTGATGGACTGAAGCATGGTAATCAGCATTTTGGTCCGCTCGGGTGTATCACAAATCTGCAGAATCATAAGGTTTTTGGATGTGTCCACAATGTCGGCTTTCATGATCTGTGCAATTTCAATGACATCTTTACGGTTGTCTTTGTTGTACTTTACTTTTACAAGCATCAGTTCTCTTGTGATGCTTTTCTCTTCACCGAATGTTTTTACTTTTATAATGTCAATTTTCTTATTTAACTGCTTTTCAATCTGTTCAATCGTATTCTCCGAACCGCTGCTGACAATGGTCATGCAGGATACTTCCGGATCGTCGGTTTCACCTACTGCCAGGCTTTCAATATTGTATGCTCTTCTGGAAAAAAGACCTGCTACCTTATTCAGTACACCGGCACGGTTTTCCACCAGAATAGAATAAATTCTTTTCATAATATTCTCCTTTTTTATCCGTGTAATCGGTTTTCGAATCAGTTAACCAGATCGTATGGATCCAGAATACATTCCATCAGTACCGGTCCGTCTGTATTCATGAACTGATCCAGCTGTTCATCAATATGATCCATGTTTTCCATTCTGATAAACGGAATGTCATACGCTGCTGCAATGTGTTCCAGCTTAGGGCTTCCAGAAAGATCGATCATAGAGTAATCATCGTGATATTTATAATGCTGGTACTCCCTTACCATGCCGAGAACACCGTTTTTCAGAACAACAATTTTAACAGGAATATTGTGCTGTTTAATCGTAGCCAGTTCCATCATGGACATCTGGAAGGATCCGTCACCGCATACAGCCACCACCTGTTTTTCCGGATTTACCGCACGGGCGCCCATGGCTGCCGGGATCGAATATCCCATGGTACCCATACCGCCGGATGTCAGGAAACGTCCTTTTTTGATAACGGAATATCTGCAGGACCAGATCTGATTCTGACCTACATCGGCCACATATACTGCATCTTCTTCCATTTTGTTGCAAAGGGTTTCCACCAGTTTTTCCGGATCGACAAAATCCGGATTGGGATTTCTATGATAATTCAGTTCTTTTTTGTAAATCTGCATCTGTTCGATCCATTCGTCACGGCGCATGGGGGCAAAATCTGCTTTCAGAAAATCTGCCAGTACATGCTTTGCATCACCAACCAGAGGAATGCTGGCATCAGCATTTTTACCGATTTCAGCCGGATCGACATCAATATGTACCACTACTTTATGCTTTGTAATCAGGGAAGGCTGCTGTACGGCACGGTCTGCAAACCGACAGCCGATTACAATAAGAAGATCTGCTTCATTAATTGCCTTATTGGCATAACGACGGCCATTATTGCCAACCATACCCAGATTCAGACGATGGCTGCTGGGAACCGCGTCAATCGCCATCATGGTCGAAGCCACCGGAATGTCGAATTTCTCCGCAAATGCCAGCAGTTCTTCTCTCGCATCACTGAGAAGTACACCGCCGCCTGCCATAATAACAGGTTTTTTGGATTTTACCACTTCATCCAGAACTTTACGAATCTGTACCGCATGCCCCTTTACAGTGGGTTTATAGGTTCGCAGTTTTACGGACTCCGGATAGGTAAAGCCCTCAACTTCAGCCAGCTGAACATCCATGGGTACATCAATCAGCACCGGACCGCGGCGACCTGTGTTGGCAATGTAAAATGCTTCCTTGAATACTCTGGGAAGATCCTCCACATGTTTTACCAGATAGCTGTATTTTACAAATGATTCCGCTGCTCCGGTCACATCGGCTTCCTGAAATACATCCCGACCGATCAGTTCGGTTTTTACCTGTCCGGTAATGCATACTAACGGAATACTGTCTGCATATGCTGTAGCAATTCCTGTAAGCAGGTTGGTTGCACCGGGACCGGATGTGGCAACACAAACACCTACTTTTCCTGTTGTTCTGGCTGCACCGTTGGCCGCATGTCCGGCACTCTGTTCCGTACGTACAAGCACGGAACGAATATCAGAAGCCAGAACGCTGTTAAAAAAGGGAGCGATGGCAACTCCCGGATAGCCGAAGATGGTATCAACACCTTCCGCTTCCAGACATTTTACCATAATATCTGCACCTGTCATTTGTTACTCCTCCATTTATCTCAATCTGATTTTTTGTCCTGCTGCCTTTTTCATTCCGGCAGAGTATTTTATTTCTGCTGCCTTTCAAATTCCAGCAGAACATTTAATTCCCTGTTCTTTGCGTTCAGTTTCCTCCTGCCAGCAGAGAATTCGATTTATTCGCTGAACTGTATTATAACAAACAAACATTTTTTATTACAAGATACTGATTTAATGATTTTTATACAATTACATTAAAATACATCAATGTATTCAGTATATTATTTTACTCAATACATTTTCTAAAACATTTGTTTTAAGCCACCCCCGGTAAAAAAATCGAAGTGCGACGTGCGACATAAGTTCGCGTGAATTGGTCTTGCGAAGTGGGGGAATCCTATTTCATTGTCGAAAAACATACTCCAATGATAAATCAATATATATTCTGCTTTATATGATTTACTTATCTGTCAGACAATGCAAAAGCTTCAATTCTCCGGTCACCGGATCTGTCACCACATCTGCATGGCCGCCCTGTTTCAATGCTCCACCCAAAATAGCATTGACAAATAAGGGCTTCAGCTTGTTCTGAATCACACGCTCAATTTCTCTTGCCCCGTATTCTTCCGAATATCCTTCCTTTAAAATGGCATCGGCTGCTTCCGGTGTCAGCTTCATGGAAATGCCGCGTTTCTTCAAAAAGCCCTCCAGCTGTTCACATTTCTTAACCACAATCCGCATGGCCATTTCCCGGGAAAGGCGGTGGAACATCAGAATACCGTTCAGACGGTTGCGGAATTCCGGTGAAAATACCCGCTTCACTTCATCCATCATATTGGATTCCATGACAGAACGATCGCCGAAACCAATCATTTTCCTGCCCACAGCAGATGCACCGGCATTGGAGGTCATAATCAGAATCACATGACTGAAATCCGCTTTTCTTCCATGGTTATCGGTCAGCGTTGCATAATCCATCACCTGAAGGAGAATGTTAAAGATATCGCTGTGGGCTTTTTCGATTTCATCCAGTAAAAGCACACAATGGGGATTCTTTCGAATGGCATCTGTCAGCAGGCCACCGTCTTCAAATCCAACATAACCCGCCGGAGAACCGATGAGTTTTGCAACGGTATGACGTTCTGTATATTCACTCATGTCAAAACGGACAAAACTGATTCCCAGTTCCGAGGCCAGGACTTTTGCAGCCTCCGTTTTTCCCACACCGGTGGGGCCGACAAATAAAAGGGATGCCACCGGTTTATGTTCTTCCACCAGCCCCAGTCTGGATACCTGAACGGCGTAAACTGCCTGACTGATTGCCTCATCCTGTCCAAATACTTTGGATGTGATCCGCTCTTTTAAAGTAATCAGCCCGGCTTCATCTTCCTGATTCATGGTTTCTGCCGGAATCCGGCAGATTCTGGAAATGGTCTGATCTACCAGATCAATTTCTGCAATCATTTTGCCATCCGTGGTTTTGTCCTTTGCACTCTCCGGGTGCAGCTGGAGCCATGCACCGGCCTCATCCAGAAGTCCGATGGCTTTATCCGGAAGATATCGATCACTCATATACCGTGCACTCAGTTCCGCTGCCCGTTCCATAAATCCATCTGCATAGATCACACCATGATGTTCTTCATAACGCATCCGGACCCCTTCCAGAATCCGCACACATTCTTCAATGGAAGGCTCTGCAATATCCACATTCTGGAACCGGCGAATCAGCGTTTTATTTTTGGAAATGGTCCGATTGTATTCCTCATAGGTTGTCGATCCGATAAAACGAACCGCTGAATGCTCAAACCAGGGTTTCAAAAGACTGGCCGCATCCATGCTTCCGGTGGTATCTCCGGCCCCGACGATGGTATGAATTTCATCAATAAATACAATGGGTGCCTCTTCTTTGGAAATATTTTCCATGATTGAACGAATCCGGTTTTCATACTCCCCACGGTACTGTGTTCCTGCCACAATTCCCGCCATATCCAGCATATAGATTCTGGAATTTCTCAGAGAATCCGGAACCTTTCCTTCATTGATCCGTTCTGCCAGGCCATAGGTAATACTGGTTTTTCCCACACCGGCTTCCCCGATATGAAGCGGATTATTCTTATCCCTGCAGCATAAAATCTGAATGGTTCTTTCCAGTTCAGCCTCCCTGCCCACAAGGGGATTGTGATCCTTAACGATATCATTCAGACAGGTCACATACTTTTTCCATTTGCCATCTGTATCTGCATCCATCCATGATGCATCCATTTCCGAATCTTCATCTTCTGTACATTCTTCCATATCCGGGCAGACAGGCTCTCTGCTGCTCTCTTCATTAAACGCAGCCAGCAAAGAAGCAGGGCTCTCCACCTCTCTGGAAAGATAATAGACTGCATAACTTTCCTCCTGTTTCATAATCCCGCTTAATACATGGGCCAGATCAACCTCCTTCCGGCTGCTGCTCATGGCCTGATTCATGGCATACTCCAAAACATCCTGGGTTCCATTGCTGATACTGATCTCATTTTTCACCTTCTGCGGCAGATAATTCCGAAAAAAATGATTCAGATTCTGCTCCAGCCGTTCACAATCACCACCGCAATCTGCAACTGCACGCTGAAAAGGAATCTCTCTGCACAATGCATGAAGCAGATGTTCCGGTGTCATATATTCATTTTTTTCAAGTCCTGCCTTAATAAAGGCATCATTAATCAACTCATTCACCTTATCGGAAAATTCCATAAAAAAAGGTCTCCTCCTCTCACACTTCTGCTCTAATTCTTACCCGATGACGACGCCGGCTCCGTTTCCACACGGAACGGGTAACCATCCTGTCTCGCTCTCTTCACAGCTTCTTTTGCTTTTGTAACGGCAATATCATAAATATATGTTCCAACAACCGCACGGGTGCCCCTGTGGATCGAATACATAATCTGAAATGCTTCTGTTTCTGTTTTATTAAAAATAGACATCAGTATTTCCACCACAAAATCCATCGGTGTAAAATCGTCATTATACATAACCACATGATACATCTCCGGTTCTTTTACCTTAAATCCTGTACGGGTACGCTCCTCATACTTTATCTGACCTGCCATATGCCCCTCCCTGCTCCGATCTGAGCTGTTCTCTATTGTCACTTTTTCTTATTTATGATATGCATTTTTCATCAAAGAAAGCCACCTGAATCAAACGGGTGGCTCGTTTTCGTTATTTACTTTCCAAACAATTATTCTTCTTCCTGCCGTTCCAACCATTATAGTTTCTTCCCTGT
>JALETI010000209.1 GCA_022781515.1 Lachnospiraceae bacterium | reverse complement strand
GCTGACGGAAGGTCTTGACGTGGTGGATAAAATTGCATCTGTCCGCACGGATTACAGTGACAGACCCTTTGAACCTCAGGTTATGAAAAAAGTAACGGTTGAGACATTTGGTACAGAGTATCCCGAACCGGAAAAGTATTAATGCTTTCATAATGACTTTTTGATTCTTGTATCATAATAATAAAAAAATATCAGACTATATGAAAGGGAAGAATACAGGGCAGCAATATGCCCAGTTGGTTCTTCCTTTTTTTGTTAAAGAAATTGAAAGAAGGAAGATCGCAATCCGGATTAATGATGCTATCTGCACAATCTATCTTGTGAAAATGCCGGTTTTGTTGAAAAAATATAAAAAACTGTGAAAAAATTACATATAATAAAGTAATAAAATTATTGACTGTTTAATCAAAAAAGAGACGAAATGTACAAAAATAATAATTAGTTCACAAAAAATAAAAGAAAAAAGTGATTTTGCATAAAAGCGGAACTGAAAAATATAAATAGCCATTTTTCTGAAAAAAAATTAGACAAAATTGAAAAAAGCGGTTTTAAGAAATACCAATCGGTGTTATAATGTTAGCCGAATGATGCGAGCATTCAGATAATAATTCGTTTTTTTGGCGGATTTAACGAAAATGCAGACAAAATCCGGATATCTGATTTTTGCTGATGCATGCAGAAAGAACCGGGTACTTATTATCTTATTATATATTTTAGGAGGGCTTTATAATGGCTACAGGACGCAAGTGGGTATATCTGTTCAGCGAAGGCAATGCCAATATGCGTGAACTTCTTGGTGGTAAAGGTGCAAACCTTGCTGAAATGACCAACCTTGGACTTCCCGTACCGCAGGGCTTCACAATCACAACAGAAGCCTGCACACAGTATTACGAAGATGGAAGACAGATCAACGATGAAATTCAGGCACAGATCAACGAATATATCGGAAAGATGGAAGAAATTACCGGTAAGAAATTCGGTGACCTTGAAAATCCTCTGCTTGTATCTGTTCGTTCCGGTGCAAGAGCATCCATGCCTGGTATGATGGATACCATTCTGAACCTTGGTCTGAATGAAGAAGTTGTTGAAGTTGTTGCAAAGAAGACCGGCAACGAAAGATGGGCTCGTGACTGCTACAGAAGATTTATCCAGATGTATTCTGATGTAGTAATGGAAGTTGGCAAGAAGTACTTTGAAGAACTGATTGACAAGATGAAAGAAGACAGAGGCGTTACACAGGACGTTGACCTGACCGCTGAAGATCTGAAGGAACTGGCAGATCAGTTCAAGGCTGAATATAAAGCAAAAATCGGCGAAGATTTCCCTTCAGACCCGAAGGAACAGCTGATGGGCGCCATCAAGGCTGTATTCCGTTCATGGGATAACCCCCGTGCTAACGTATACCGTCGTGACAACGATATCCCTTATTCATGGGGTACCGCTGTAAACGTTCAGGAAATGGCATTCGGTAACTGGTCTGATGAATCCGGTACCGGTGTTGCATTTACCCGTGATCCCGCTACAGGCGAAAAGAAACTGATGGGTGAATTCCTGATGAACGCACAGGGCGAAGACGTAGTTGCAGGTGTTCGTACACCTCAGCCCATCGCTGCACTGAAGGAAGTAATGCCTGAAGTTTATGATCAGTTTACAAAGGTTTGCGCAACTCTGGAAAATCACTACAGAGATATGCAGGATATGGAATTTACTATCCAGGATCGTAAGCTGTTCATGCTGCAGACACGTAACGGTAAGAGAACCGCACAGGCTGCTCTGAAGATCGCTTGTGATCTGGTAGACGAAGGTATGAGATCCGAAGAAGAAGCTGTTGCTATGATCGATCCTCGTAACCTGGATACTCTGCTTCATCCTCAGTTCGATGCAAAGGCTCTGAAGGCTGCTGTACCCATGGGCAAAGGTCTGGGTGCATCCCCCGGTGCTGCATGCGGTAAGGTTGTATTTACAGCTGACGACGCTGTTGAATGGGCTGCAAGAGGTGAAAAGGTTGTTCTGGTTCGTCTGGAAACATCACCTGAAGATATCACCGGTATGAAGTCTGCTCAGGGTATCCTGACCGTTCGTGGCGGTATGACTTCTCACGCTGCTGTAGTAGCACGTGGTATGGGTACCTGCTGTGTATCCGGCTGCGGTGACATCAAGATGGATGAAGAAAACAAGAAATTCGAACTGGGCGGAAAGACATTTGCTGAAGGTTCCGTGATCTCCATCGATGGTACAACAGGTAACATCTATGATGGCGCAATCCCCACCGTTGATGCTCAGATCGCCGGTGAATTCGGCCGCATCATGGCATGGGCTGACAAGTACAGAAAACTGAAAGTTCGTACAAATGCAGATACTCCCGCAGATGCTAAGAAGGCTCGTGAACTGGGAGCTGAAGGTATCGGTCTCTGCCGTACAGAGCATATGTTCTTCGAAGAAGACAGAATTGCTGCTTTCCGTGAAATGATTTGTGCTGACACTGTTGAAGAAAGAGAAGCTGCTCTGGAAAAGATCCTTCCTTACCAGCAGGGCGACTTTGAAGCATTATACGAAGCACTGGAAGGATGCCCGGTTACCATCCGTTTCCTGGATCCGCCTCTGCATGAATTCGTTCCTACAGAAGAAGAAGATATCAAGAAACTGGCAGATGCTCAGGGCAAGTCTGTAGAAGCTATCAAGGCTATCATTGCAGGTCTGCACGAATTCAACCCCATGATGGGTCATCGTGGATGCCGTCTGGCTGTAACTTATCCTGAAATCGCCAAGATGCAGACAAAGGCTATCATCCGTGCTGCACTGAACGTAAAGAAAGCTCATGCAGACTGGACAATCAAGCCTGAAATCATGATTCCTCTGATTGGCGATGTGAAAGAATTAAAGGTTGTTAAGAAGGTTGTAGTAGAAACCGCTGACGCTGAAATTGCTGCAGCAGGCGCTGAACTGGAATACGAAGTAGGTACCATGATCGAAATCCCCAGAGCTGCTCTGACAGCTGACGATATCGCTGCAGAAGCTGACTTCTTCTGCTTCGGTACAAACGACCTGACACAGATGACATTCGGCTTCTCACGTGACGATGCCGGCAAGTTCCTGGATGCTTACTACGATGCTAAGATCTTCGAAAACGATCCTTTCGCAAAACTGGATCAGACCGGTGTTGGTAAGCTGATGGAAACAGCCATCAAGCTTGGCAAGCCCGTAAATCCCAACCTGCACATCGGTATCTGCGGTGAGCACGGCGGCGATCCTTCATCTGTAGAATTCTGCCATAAGATCGGTCTGGATTATGTATCCTGCTCACCTTTCCGTGTTCCGATTGCAAGACTGGCAGCAGCACAGGCAGCTATCGCTGATAAGTAGGAGTTCTCTTTCAATAGACTTACCGCTTAGTTTTGCACATGCTGAAGCATACCGCAAGGCAAATGGGCAATATTTAAGGAAAAATCAATGGAAAGATATCACTGTAACAGTGCTTATCGATCTGAATTGATAATTGAGTTAGTTTAATATGGATAAGCGTATCATTGGAAACAGTGGTACGCTTATTTTTTACTGAAATATAACAGCAATTAATTCTGACTAATAGAGTGCTATAGTGTGGAATAACGAAAAGCGTGGGTAGTAGATACATTGAAAAAATACAAAGTGGAAGAAGATGAAATATCTTTTAAAACAGAAGCTGCAGCAGATGAGGAGATTATTGCTAAAATGCAAAAAGCGAAAGGACAAATTTATCGGTATTACAGTGTGGAAATGTGTCAATGGAATAGCTGAAAGAAATGTGAAATGGGGATATCACCTATGAATGAAAAGGAATGTAGAAAATACTACCGAATAAAAACTTTTTAAAGTATATGGTATTCTTCTGCAGCTTGGCTATTAAATAACTCCTGTTGTTTTACTTCAATGTAAATTTGATATTTGCTCATTGATAGATTATGGGCTATATTGTTAATATTATTATGTTAAGGCAGGACAGTATTATGGAAACAGTAGGAACGTATTTGGAAGTGTTTGATGACGATATCACAGGAGAAGGAAATCAGATTCTTTGGAAAAAGGTTAAAGAAAAATTTGCCGACACCTCTTTTCCTATTAAAAATTATCTGGTTAAATATACAATTAATCAGATATGTATTCAATTAACAGGGGAAAGTATGGAGGAAGAGTATTATCCATCCTTTTCAGATTACTATATTAATGGAGAATTATGGAATAATCTCATTCCTTCTATTGAAGCAAACATTGATGCAGAAAATATTAAATTATTGCCTAAAGAAGAGTTTTTTGTTCATTTTGCGAAGAAAGACATTCGGATATATGATCTTACTATTCCTAAAGGTGCATTATATGGAAAGTTTCAGAATCATATTTTTGTATTAACCGATTACAATCAGTTTAGAAAAAAAGAAAAAACGTACTGGGTTCTTATATACTCGTTAGCTTTTGATTATGAATGGGAATGTTATTATCCTTCTGAATCTGGCATAATGTGTGCTATTATGGATTATATTCGCAAACATAATCTTAGCAAGCAAATTGTGCATCTGCAAAAAGATATCGCTGATGTGATGAAAGAAGACAGAAATCGGGGAAAAAGATCAAGACAAGAAGATGTTAAGGGGGATTATTTCAAAAGGCGTTGGTTTATTCGTACATAATAGGCGTTATCTTGATTAGGAATCGTTTAAGAATCAAACTTAATGTCATTTTCTTCATAGGTAGAAGCGGAGATATGTATGATAAAAAGAGAAGAAATCCTGAATTACGGTATGACATTTCCCGATGTTTACATAGACGCTCCGTTCCATGATCCCAACTGGGTATTGCTTCGGTATCGGAATAATAAAAAGGCTTTTGCATGGACCTATGAAAGAAACGGACATATCTGGGTCAATGTGAAAGTTGATCCGGAGTGGCGGGAATTCTGGAGAAATGCGTATCATTCTGTCGTTCCAGCGTATCATCAGAATAAAGAGCACTGGAATTCAATCATTTTGGATGGAAGCGTACCGGATTTAGATGTCAAACGTATGATTGCAGAGAGTTATGACCTAATTACAGGCAGGAAGGGATAGTTTATGAGAAAGCATAGTTTTCTCATCTCAATATACCTGAGAATATTACCAGAACAGAATAATTTTTTGTTGTAGTATCAGATTTTGTGATGATTAGAGCAATCATGTAAGGAGCAATCAGCATGGGAAAATATAATTGGGATGCAGTAACAAGAAATCATATAATTCAAGCTATAAATAAGTTTTTAATAGAAAATCAAAAATGCCCGGAGGCCAAGTCGACTTTTCTTTTATATGAAGGTAAAAAGTTACCTGCAAAACATATTCGCGGCATGGCTTACAAAGAGGCATTTCAAGTTGAGGTGCCCAAAAGTGAATATTCAGGGGGATCGGAAAACAGTCCGTAAGTCGTGTGTAAATTGCTAATATTTATAGACCAATAAGAGATTTTATTTGACCCAATGAACAAAACGTGACTTACGCCCTGGGAAGAACTTTCCTGATCAAAAATAATCAGATGACCGCGGTAGGGGTCACCCTGTCCGTACATCGCAGCCTTGTATATTCGTATGGGGCTGTGTTTGCAATATCCAGTGGATTTCCTACTCTGTCTGCGGATTGCTAAAGGGCATTGGCTTCGGTATATCTGGCAAAGTCTGTATCAATCCAGCCATGCCTGTTTATTATATGAGAACAGAATTTTTTAAAACCATTGACGTACGTTTAAACGTACGTTATAATATAATAAAAAAGAAAAAGAGGTGATATTATGACCGCTATAACTGCAACAAAGGCCAGAGAAAATATTTATCAGCTTATTCAGGAAGTCAATGCGAACTGTACACCTGTTACCATAACCAACAATAAAGGAAAAAATGCAGTCCTGATTGGTGAAGATGATTGGAAAGCCATAGAGGAAACATTATATTTGATGTCTGTTCCTGGAATGGCAGAATCAATCATTAAGGGAGGCAATACACCGCTTGACGATTGTCTGGATGAAGAAGAGGTGTGGTAATGTATCGGATTGTATATACAAAGCAAGCTGCGAAAGATGCAAATAATCTCAAATCATGTGGATTGGATAAAAAAGCCAGAGAATTGATTGAGGTTATGAAACAGAATCCTTTCCAGAATCCTCCTGCCTATGAAAAACTGGTTGGAAGCTTGCAGGGATTTTGTTCACGCCGGATAAATATCCAACATAGGATTATATTTCAGGTCATAGAGGAAAAACACACATATGATGATATTGAGTATCAAGGATATGTTAAAATTATTAGAATGTGGACGCATTACGAGAGATAACCAAAATGAATACCGATAATTAAGAAAACCACTATGGCTTATAGTGGTTTTTTGTATAACTACCGTTCTCATTTACTTTTTACCTGATTTGCGCTCCAATGACCATCCATGATCCTCATGATAGATCATCTGTCTTGTCAGGCCGCCATCAATGCAGATATACCTTACCGGCAAGACTGACTGCAAGGGCATGAGTCAGTGTGGAAATTCCGCCATATACTGTCCGGGATTCATTTATTACGGAAAGGTGAGAAAAAAAGCAAAGGCAGCTGTATACCGTTTTGTTCAGGACAACAAAGGATGCCTGTAGGGCAGGGAAGGACTGGGGATAATGAGTACTGTAATTGGAATTGATTTTGGAACATCTACCACGGAGGCGGCGGTAATCCGTGAGGGGAAACCGGTTATGCTTTTGAATTTTGAACAGCAGGAGATTACACCTTCGGCGGTAGGTATTGATAACAGCGGGAATTATGTGATTGGAGAAAGAGCAAAAGCACAGTATCTTCTGTTTCCGGAAAATACTGCGATTGAAATAAAAAGAAAGATCGGTACAGAAGAACGGATATAGCTGGGAAAGAGAAAGTATACACCGGTGGAATTATCCGCTAAACTTCTGGAATATGTTAAAAATTATGCATCTGGGTATCTGGATGAAGAGATTACCAGAGCGGTTATTTCTGTTCCGGCATATTTTAACGACCGGCTGATCCAGTGGCTGGTTCAGCAGTTTCTGAAGAAGCATGAGGTTGATCTGCGGATGAATACCTATGCTATGGTAAAACTGAAAGAGAAGGCAGAGTGGTGTAAAAAGGAACTGAGTACGCAGCAATCCTGTCAGATAGTAATTACTTTGATTGCAGAATCAGGAGGCAATACGCGGGCGCGGAAAATTAATTCACGCAGGAACAGAGAGTTCTCCGTATGCCAGAAGCGGAAGAAAAATCGGGCGCAACGAACCCTGTCCCTGCGGAAGCGGCAAGAAGTATAAACATTGCTGCGGTAAAAAATAAAAATTCCTTATGTGATATGATTGTTTTGAGAATCTAAAGCGGGTTCATACTTTACTCAACTTTCCCAGCATAAATCACCGAATAATGCCTGAATAAATAAAGGCTGTGATGCCATCCGGTCGTTAACTTTACTTTTCAGCATTTTGCCATCGCAGGGTTGATGCTTGGAAACGAGTATTATAATGGACTGCAGGAAACTTATACCAGAAAGTGTGACTACTTTTTGAAGGGATTAGTCGGTAAATCGATATATTCGTCTTCATTTTGCCAGAAGTGAAGAAGTTTTGGACGAAGCATTATTATGTCTGGAAAGGTTTATTTTCGGATAGATTGGATCGATTCCTGTCTCATTCATATATCTGCGGGCTTTTTTATGACCGGTTCTGTAATCATGGGATTTCAGCTGTTCGGATATCTGTCTGGCATCCCATGCAGTGTGTACCAATTCCGTCTACTCAATTTATTTCATGTCGAAAAATGTAACAAATTAAAAAAAACATGCAATTTAATGCAATTATTTTTTTAAAGTACATTGATTTCTACATGAATATTTACTATACTGTATCCACAACGATTCATTTTATCTCAGTCAGAGTCCAATCTCTGACTGAGATAAACGCTCCGCGGGGATGCGCACGGATTCGAATAGGAAAATGTTTGCTTTGCAAACCGAATCCGGCGCCAAATCTCCGCAAGCGTCGATTTGAATGATGGAGGTCGGATCATGTATCGAAAGATTATGGGATTTTTAGAAGCGTGGAAAGAAAACGAGCACCGCAAGCCCCTTATTTTGCAGGGAGCAAGGCAGGTGGGAAAAACCTATTCGATTTTAGAATTCGGGCGCACGCATTATGAAAATGTGGCATATTTCAATTTTGAAACCAATCCAAAACTGAATAAAACCTTTGATGAAAATATCAGTCCCGATTATCTGATACCGATTTTATCTCATATAGCAGGTCAGACTATTATAAAAGAAAAAACACTGATTGTATTTGATGAGGTACAGCTTTGTGAACGGGCATTGACTTCACTGAAATATTTTTGTGAGGATGCGCCTGATTATCATATCATCGTCGCGGGCAGTCTGCTGGGTGTGGCAGTGAACAGAACACAGTTTTCATTTCCTGTTGGTAAGGTGGATATGAAAACCATGTATCCTATGGATATGGAAGAATTTATGATAGCTATGGGCGAAGAGTGTCTGGTGGAACAGATCAGAAAATGTTTTGAAACGGATACTCCGATGCCGTCTGCTCTTCACGATGCCGCAATGCAGTTATACCGACAGTATCTTATTGTAGGAGGTATGCCGGAGTGTGTAATGCAGTTTGCAGAAACGAAAGATTATATTCTTGTTCGTCATACGCAGGATACGATTCTTGTAAGCTACCTCAACGATATGAGCAAATATAATAACCTGAATGAGATCAAAAAAACGAGACTTGCTTATGACAACATTACAGTTCAGCTTTCAAAAAAAAATACACGTTTTCAATATAAACTGATTAAAAAGGGCGGACGGGCTTCTGAATTTGAAAACGCCATTGAGTGGCTTTGCCTGTCCGGTATTGTTTCGCAGGTTTATAAGGTGGAGCAGATTAAAAAGCCTTTGGAAAACTATCGGGATATCGATGCTTTTAAGATTTACGTATCGGATCTGGGCCTGCTTTGTGCCAAGAAGGACCTTGTGGCAAATGACATACTTTATATGGTTGAAGAACTCAACGATTTTAAAGGCGGTATGGCTGAAAATTATGTGAATGTGCAGCTTTCCATCAATGGATATCATACCTACTATTGGAAGTCTGAACGTGGAGCGGAAATTGATTTTGTCATTCAGCGTGATGGTCAGCTTATCCCCATCGAAGTAAAGTCTGCTGACAACACCAGAGCCAAGAGTTTAAGAGTTTATATGGACACTTACAAGCCTGCATATGCAATCAAACTCTCTGCGAAAAACTTTGCATTTGAGGATAATAAAAAGGTTGTTCCTCTTTATGCAGCATTTTGTATCTGAAATGTGCAGCGATTCAGCAGGTATTCGTAGTTTCCTTTGATAATTATTCACATGACTGAAAACGACTGTGATCCTGCAGGCAGTAATCTTTGCAGTATATGCATTCATCGTATTGAAATACTATTAATATCTGTTCGCAAATAATAAAGACTCCTGGAACTTTTGAACATGCTCTGAGGTTTCAGGAGTTTTTAAATTTCTATCCATGTATAAAATAAAATTCACACTTGACGGTGTATAAAATAAAATTCACACTTGACGGTTTTCAAAGTGAAAACTATAACAGTAATGACTTGGGTGACAAATCCTTTTGTCACCCAAATCGGGATATTACATTTATACAGAAAGGATTGTGACAGAGATGGCAAAAAGTATGACACAGGGCAGGCCCTTTCAGCTGATCTTTCAGTTTGCATTGCCTTTGCTGGCAGGTAATCTACTGCAGCAGACCTATAATATGATCGATGCTTCAATTGTAGGACAGTCTTTGGGCACAAAAGCGCTGGCAGGTGTTGGTGCATCCAGCAGCGTACAGTTTCTGGTTCTGGGGTTTTGCATCGGCATCTGCAATGGTTTTTCCATTCCGATTTCACAGAAGTTTGGCGCCGGAGATTATGAGGGCATGCGTAAATATATTTTTCATGCTTTATTTCTGACTGCTGTGGCAGCCGTAATCATTACGACAGTGACAGCTGTTCTGTGTCCGCAGATTCTGTATCTGCTTTCCACGCCGGATGATATATTTGACAGGGCGTATCGTTATCTGCTCATTCTCTTTCTGGGCATTCCATTTACTTTGCTGTACAATTTGCTGTCAGGAATTCTTCGTGCAGTGGGTGACAGCCGTACCCCCTTTTTGTTCCTGGCATTTTCAACGGTATTGAATGTGATTCTGGATCTGGTATGTATTCTGGTTTTGAAATGGGATGTGGCAGGTGCAGCCATTGCAACCATTGCAGCACAGGCTGTCAGCGGGATTCTCTGTCTGTTTTATATTGTGAAAAAAGTGCAGATTCTGCATGTTTCCAAAAAGCATTGCCGGGTAAAGAAGGATACGGTCTTTACGATGCTGACCATGGGTCTTCCCATGGGGCTCCAGTTTTCAATCACGGCCATTGGCAGTATGGTTATGCAGTCAGCCAACAACGGACTGGGCAGTATCTACGTTTCCGGTTTCACAGCCGGCATGCGTATCAAGCAGTTTACCATCTGCCCGTTTGATGCCATTGCAACTGCAGTTTCCGTATTCTGCGGACAGAATCTTGGGGCAGGAAAAGTGGATCGAATCAAAAAAGGAATCAAAGAAGGCATTGCCATGGGGGTCTTATATGGTGCAGCTGCCGGTCTGGTGATGATTCTTTTTGGACGTCCCTTATCTCTGCTTTTTGTCCATGCTTCTGAGACTGCGGTTCTGGACGCTTCTGCAAAATATCTGCGCTGTATGGGCTATTTCTTCTGGGTGCTTGGTATTCTGAATATATGCCGGATGAGTACCCAGGGACTGGGATTTTCCGGCAGAGCTGTTTTTTCCGGTGTGATGGAAATGATTGCACGCATTTTTGTCAGTGTGGTGTTTGTCAGGATCCTGGGATTCGGCTTTCAGGCCATCTGTTTTGCAGACCAGACAGCCTGGGTGGCAGCGTCGTGCTATATCGCACCCACCTGTTACCACTGCGTGAAGAAAATCAGTCAGAAATATGGATACTGTTCAGAGCCAAGCAGATTTACACAAAAAGTGTGACGAATGCTTGCATTCATGAGCACTTTTTTGTAAATCTATTGGGCGGATACACCACACCGAGGAAACACGCAGTGTTTTCGAGGTTGGCTCTGAACAATAGCGAAATATAATGTGGAATTATGATTTTATCCATGCTGATACATGACAACGATAAATAACCGTGATAAACCCCGAGTTTGTCACTTGGAAAGTAAAAAATGGAGCCATGAAGGCTCCATTTTTGTTGTAGCTATGGGATTTTTCCAGTGTTCATAAGGGTTTGAAAATTTTGAGATTATGTACCTGCTTTTATGTATCTACTTGAAAATCCTGATTCCGGTTTTGACAGATTTCAATTCCGCCCGGCGATACAGTTTTGCCGGAAGGCTGATATCAAAAGCCTTTAATATCAATGCCAGATCCGGATTGTCCACATCCATAAACCAATACAGGTCATCCGGAAGGGAATCCACTTTCCATTTGTTTAAGGCTGCCGGGATCCGTTTTCCGCGTAATAAACGATATCAGGAGAACGGCCGGCCTTTTTCACCAGATTTGTATTCATCCGCCGGATAATCTTATCTTTATTAGCAGCAATGAAAGAAAGCGTGTCGTAAATGTTATCCAGATTAAACTCTTTCAGGAACAGTTCAAAATGGTATTCATTCTGGCGGACAGTTGCCGCTTTGGAGGCAGGATTCAGGAGGCAAGTATACTGGGAATTGATTATGCCATGCACGGAATGACGGTATTTTCGGATGAGCCGGATGCATTTTATCCGGGATATCCGTGAAGAAGCGCGGAGAATACTGACTGCATAGTCAGAAAGCAAAAAGGAAATACGTCCGTAGCCGGACAAAGTAATAAAAATGCCCGTATCCGGGCAAAAAACAATCGCGGGGCACGCGAGCGTAGCCTGCAGATACTTGGCTCATGAGAGCCATTGAACAGGAAGCCCCCACTTCATAATCTTTGATTTAAGTGGTGGGAGCATGTCAGTGCGAGTTGAGTGTAATACTTTTTTTCATGTTGAAATCACCCCTGGAAATATATGGATCAAGATGATTATAACAGAAAAACTGTTCATCCGACAGATGAAACAGAAAAATATGGAAATAGTGCTGTAACTATTGTAAACACCAAATCGTCAGAAACGCTGTTTGGTGCAATATTAACAAAACAGTGTTTTTTAAGGTGTAAAAATCGAGGAAGTTAACATGAAGATATTATATTGTTTTTAATAATATTATTTCGGCAGTAAATACATAATTACTGCCGAAATAATATTGACGTAAAGATGAAAATTAGGTAGTATATATATTATAAAGGCAGTAAAAAAGTATTTACTGCCGAAATAATAAAGTGAAGGTGTGAGCATGGCTGAGATTCATTATTTTGATGGAATAAAGAATAAAGAAAGTTTTACAAGACAGGAATTGTTAGAGTCTTTTCGTATGGGTGGATTTGAACTTGGGAATGCAGCTTTTTGTAAAAAGATTGAATCAATGATCAAAGAAGGTTTGTTAATTCGTGCTGGCAGAAATCTTTATTGTATTCCGCAGGGGAACAAAAGTGCATATAGCCATAAATATTCTGAATTAGCAGTAGAGGTTGCAGGTCTGTTAAAAGAAAAGTACCCGTTACTGGATTTTTCTATATTAGAGTTGATTCAGTTGAATGATTTTGTGAATCATCAGCTTGCACATAATACACTTTTTCTTTCAATTGAAGCAGATATTATGGATTTCGTTTTTGATACCTTAAAAGAACAGTATCCAGGTAAGGTTTTAATTAATCCAACTGCTGAAATATACCATCAATATTGGAGTGATAATATGATTGTTATTGTAAAGTTGACGACAGAAGCTCCAAAAGGTATGGTTGAACCGTGGCATTCGAGGTTGGAAAAGCTATTAGTGGATATTATTTCTGAACAATTAATATCAGAAGCTGTTAGCAAAAGTGAATATCCGAACATATATGAAGATGCATTTGCAAGATATATCGTGGATGAAGGATGTATGTTCAGATATGCGAAACGTAGAGGAACTGATAAAAAGATTCGAAAATTCATCAAAGAAAAAACAAATATTATATTGAACACAAAGAGGTAAATATATGTTACGACAAGAAAATTTTGCTGAGGAGCACATTAGAGAATTACAAAAAAATAGTAAACGTGATCCGGTACTTTTGGAACGTGCAGTATATGCATTTGGATTATTGGAAGCATTAGCAAGAGTAGGCATGCCTTTTATATTTAAAGGAGGAACTTGTCTGATGCTTTTGATGGACCATCCACGAAGATTATCTACAGATATTGACATTATTGTAGAACCAGGAACAGACTTGGATGAATATCTTGCGAAGGCATCTGGGATCTTCCCATTTAAAACAGCCGAAGAACAGAAAAGAGTTGGTAAGAATAATATCGAGAAACGTCATTTTAAGTTTATTTATGATTCGCCAATCAATGATAGACCATTTTATATTTTATTAGATGTACTGTTTGAGCATAATCACTATTCAGAATTGGTGAGTAAGGAAATAAAAAATGATTTATTGTTGACGGATCCGGAATATCTTACGGTGAACGTACCATCTGCAAACTGTATTTTGGCGGATAAGCTGACTGCATTTGCTCCACATACAACAGGAATTCCATTAAACAGTGGTAAAGATATGGAAGTTATGAAACAGTTTTATGATGTTTCTTCTTTATTAGATGTATTTACAGACTTCAAACAAATCAAACTTACATATGAACAGATAGCGAAAGCCGAGATTGCATATCGAGGTATAGAGAGTAGTTCAGAAGATTGTCTATGGGATACTTTTGATACAGCACTTTGTTTGGCAGCCCGAGGAAAAGTCAACAAAGAAGAGTATCCGTTATATGTAAAGGGTATTCGTAATCTTAGAGGTCATATCTATGCAGAAGATTATTCACCAGAGGTTGTTGCAGGAAGAGCTGCAAAAGTAATGTACATGGCGGCTTGTCTTTTGACAAATACGGAATTCAGAGCTGTTGAAGAGTATAAGGATTATCTGGATAAGAAGATTAGACAGGATAAATTAACATCGCTTCGATATTTTAGAAAAGCAAGTCCAGAAGCATATGCGTATGTAATTAAGACGGATGAAATACTATCGAAAAATAATTAAAAAATGGAAGAAAAGAAAGTGATAAAAAATGGAAATAATCGCCCGCATTTTTGTCAGCGTGGTGTTTGTCAGAATTCTGGGATTCGGCTTTCAGGCCATCTCATCTGTTTTGCAGATCAGACAGCCTGGGTGGCAGCGTCGTGCTTTCAGCAGCAGGACAAAACGGTGGTTTATTCCGTTATTTCCAGAGAAGAAAGCAGCTATGTCATCCATATGATTCGGAAGGCGGATCCGGGTGCATTTATTAATCTGATGAAAACGGAATCCGTGACAGGACAGTTTTATAT
>JALETI010000201.1 GCA_022781515.1 Lachnospiraceae bacterium | reverse complement strand
CATCAGATGCTTGTTAATTCCATAATGATAATACAGACCAGCCTGGGCTCCCCAGCAGATATGGATCGTAGAAGTAACATGGGTTTTGGTCCATTCCATGATACACTTTAACTCTTCCCAGTAATCCACTTCCTCAAAAGGCAGCTGTTCCACCGGTGCCCCTGTAATGATCATCCCGTCAAAGTGTCTGTGTTTTACATCTGCAAAGGACTGATAGAACTTATTCAGGTGACTGATGGAAGTATTCTTTGATACGTGGTCGGTCACATTCAAAAAGCTGACCTCCACCTGAAGGGGGGTATTGGACAGTGCTCTGTAAAGCTGGGTTTCTGTATCCTGTTTGATGGGCATCAGATTCAGCAGCAGAATCTGCAGGGGACGGATATTCTGTGTATTCGCACGTTCCTCACCCATCATAAAAATATTCTCTGATTCCAGAATCGGTCTTGCAGGAAGTCCATCCTGTATTCTGATTGGCATATTATTTCCTCCCGGGATAAAGTCTGTAAATTAAATCAACGCTTACGGAAATCCGGCACCGGATTCGGTTTGCGAAGCAAATATTATCCTGTCGAATCCGTGAATGGTCAGCCTCCGAACCGTTCCACAAATTCGTCTTCCGTAATAACCGGAATTCCCAGCTCCTGCGCCTTTTTATTCTTACCGGATGTGGAAGTATTATCATTATTTACAAGATAATTGGTTTTTCGGGAAACAGAACCGGTTACCTTTCCGCCCTGCGCTTCCACATACGCTGTAAATGCTTTTCTGTTTTCAAAATGATGCACATCGCCGGTTATTACAAATATCAGGTCTTTACAGGTGCCTTCGGCACGTTCCGATGGCTCTGTTGATTCCACCTGCACCTTTTCCATCAGCTTTTTCACCAGATTCCTGTTCCTTTCAGACGAATACCAGTTTAAAATCGAATTGGATTTCTCCGGACCGATTCCATCAATGTCCTCAAATCCCTGTCCGCTCTCCAGTCTTTCAAAAAAGCCGGCAGTTCCGCAGGTACCGATCAGTTTTTTGGCAGCATCCAGGCCAATCATCGGAATACTGAGGGAATAGAGAAATGGAACCGGCTGAATCTTTGTTCTTGCCTGAATCGAACGAATCATATTGGCATAGGATTTTTCACCAAACCCATCCATGTTCACAATCTGATCCTTATGCTGTGCAATGTCATACAGGTCCGCAAAATCAGAAATAAATCCTTCATTGATGAACTTTATGATAGTTTTTTCTGAAAGCCCGTCAATATCCATGCCGCTTTTGCTTACAAAACGGGTATATTTCTGAATCTGCTTCGCTGTACACTCTTCGTTGGTACAATGGAGCGTTTCTGTTCCGGTCTTTTCACTGGTATGAATGGCTGTCGGTGCACCGCATACGGGACATCTTTCCGGAATTTCAAATTTCGTTCCGCCGGAATCAGCTTCAATGCACTTGGGGATAATCATATTGGCTTTGATCACCTTCAATCGGGTCTGCCGGTCCGCACCGATTCCAAGCCGCTTCATTTCAGAAATATTGCAGAGACTGGCCCTGCGAACTTCCGTCCCTTCCAGTCTGACCATATCAAATACAGCCACAGGAGAAATGGTCGATGCGGCACAGCTCCATTCAATGTGATCCAATGTGGTTTCTGCAGCCGTATCCTGCCATTTAAAAGCCATACCCGCATTGGTGGCATGGTGTCCGGTGACGGAACCGGTTGCGGCATACTCCGTATCATCAAAGGTAATAACCAGCCCATCCACCGGAATCCGCATCCGTCCGGAGCGAACGGTTTCTGTCCATTGCTCAATCCGTTCCTGTAACTGATCTGCACTGGTCCGTTCCCTTTCCACAACAGAAAATTTCAGTTTCTGCAGAAGATCCATCCGTTCTCCCCAGGATACAATCTCTTCATCAATATGAACCAGCGTAAACGCATGGAAGGAAACACTGCGCTCAGCCACTTCTTTTGCCCGTTTCCGATCCAGTGCCAGTGTGCCTGCCACCAGATTTCGCGGATTGGCATACTGTTCTTCTTCATTTTCAATCGTATCATTCAGACGATTGAAATCATCGTAGGAAATCGTTGCTTCACCACGAACAACCAGATGTCCTTTATATGAAACCTTCATCGGCAACCCTTTGATCTGAGACGCCAGATAGGTGATGTTGGTACCAATGGTTCCATTCCCTCTGGTAAGAAGTCTGGTCAGTTTTCCACCATCGTATGTGGCAACCAGTGTGATTCCATCCAGTTTCCATGAAATCCAGATGGGTCTGTCCCCTGCCCACTGACGCAGATCGCCAACTTCTTTGCTTTTTTTCAGTGACAATGCCTTATATTCATGTTCTTCTTTGATTCCATCGCCGCTGGTTTCTTCATATCCCACATTCTGTGTGGGACTGTTCTCCGTAATATATCCGGTTTCCTCTTCCAGAGCCGTCAGTTCATCAAACAGCGCATCCCACTGAAAGTTGCTCATAATTTCATCTTTGTCATTGTAATATGCTTCTGATGCTTCATTCAAAATACGGACAAGTTCCTCAATTCGCTGTTTTTTATTCCTATCCATTTCCATATCCTTTTTATGAATTCAAATTCAGCCTTCTGTCCTTTCACGATATGACAGGCTGGAAGAATTTTCCAACAATTTCATCAGTTTCTCATACTCCAAACCGGTTATTTCCCTGTATTTTCCGGTTTCCAGTTTTCCAAGCTGAATATTCAGCACACGAATTCTCTTCAGATCCGTCACCCGATAATCCAGATACTCACACATCCGACGAATCTGCCGATTCAGTCCCTGGGTCAGAATGATGCGGAAGGTATTCTTATTAATTGCTTCAACGGTACAGGGTCTGGTCAGAATAAAAGGCGCTTCATCGTCTTCCAGCACCGTACTGCCGCGGCGTACCCTGTTGGTATCAGGAATCGGAACACCTTCCCGCATGGCCCGCAGAAACTTCTCCGTAATCGGCTTGTTAACCTGAACAATGTACTCTTTTTCATGATGATTGGAACCTCTGAGAATGCGGTTTACCAGATCACCCTGATTGGTCATCAGAATCAGACCTTCCGAATCCTTGTCCAGCCGTCCGATGGGATACACCCGTGTGGAATAATTCAGAAATTTTACAATATTATCCTTTTCCTTTTCTGCCGTTGTACAGACGATTCCTCTGGGTTTATTCACCGCAAGCAGAATCGGTCTCGCCCCTTTTCCAACCGGCTTTCCATCCACCAGAATCTCCATACCCGGTGTCACTTTCATACCTGTCTGTGCAGGAACACCATCCACAGTGACCCGGCCTTCACTGATCATAGTATCTGCCTGACGGCGGGAACATACTCCTGCCTCGCTTAAATATTTATTCAGCCTCACCGGTTCCATCCGACTTTCCTCCATCGTATATGAACATCGCATCCCCAAAACTGAAGAAACGATATTTCTGAGCAATTGCTTCTTTATAGGCATTCATAATCTTTTCTTTCCCTGCCAGTGCGGAAATCAGCATCAGCAAAGTGGACTGCGGAAGATGGAAATTGGTAATCAGCGCATCCAGAATCTGAAACTCAAATCCGGGATAAATAAAAATATCCGTCCAGCCGCTTCCTGCCTTCACATGGCCTTTTGCATCTGCAGCCGATTCCAATGTACGGCAGCTGGTTGTTCCGACAGCAATGACCCTGCGGCCTTCTGCTTTTGCACGATTGATCACAGCAGCCTGATCCTCTTCGATGGAATAAAATTCCGAATGCATATGATGCTCTTCCACCTTATCTACTTTAACCGGACGGAAGGTTCCCAGACCCACATGAAGGGTGACTTCTGCAATTTCCACACCCATCTCACGGATTTCTGCCAGCAGTTCTTTTGTGAAATGCAGTCCGGCTGTGGGAGCTGCCGCAGAACCCTCATACTTTTCATAGACCGTCGAATACCGGCTTCTGTCTTCCAGTTTATGTGTGATATAGGGCGGAAGCGGAACCTGCCCCAGCTGATCCAGTATTTCATTGAAAATACCTTCATACTGAAAATGAATCAGACGGTTCCCTTCTTCCACGATGTCAACAACTTCCCCTTTCAGAAGCCCATCTCCGAAATCAATCACCGTACCCGGTTTTGCCTTTTTTCCCGGTTTCACCAGAGTTTCCCAGGTATCATTGCCCTTATTCTTTAACAGAAGAATTTCAATGGCAGCACCTGTACCTTCTTTTACACCATACAGTCTGGCCGGAATTACTTTTGTATTATTAATTACCAGAACATCTCCTGCCTTCAGATATGATTTGATCTCTCTGAAATGCTTA
>JALETI010000194.1 GCA_022781515.1 Lachnospiraceae bacterium | reverse complement strand
CATCAGCACCATCTCCGGGCCTGCCATCGTTTCCGCTTCCGCATTGGGAATAAAATACAGATTCTCCGAACCCTCCACCTGAACCGCATCATCCATCAATGTGAGTACCGGCGGCTGGCTTTCTTCACTGCCGGAAACTTCAGTTGACAGATTCTCCGTATGTCCGGGTTCCGTACTTCCTGTTCCTCCCGTTTCACCTGTTTTCCCAAAACCGCAGCCTGACAGAATCATACTCAGCACCAGAAGCCATGCAAGCAAATGCTTCATAAAAACACCTCCTCCGATTGATAATCAGTTGCTGCTATTGTAACAGGCAAATTTCGAAATTTCCATTGAATCTGTATTAACAAAAGTGTTCATTTCTAAACTTTTGATTAACTTTTACAGAAAAAATCGTTGGTGCTGTCCGGGTACGCATATGGTAACAGCGCATATGAAATGCGGAAAAAGTTTCCTGCCGGTTGATTTTTGATCGTGAAGTATCTCTTTAATCCATTGAATTACAGCATCCTTTTGATTAAGATAAAATTAATTGGGAGGTATTTTATGAATGCGTTGAATTTAGCCGAAAATATCATACGTTTACGCCATGATAAGAAAATTACGCAGGAGCAGTTAGCGGATTTTGTTGGTGTAACAAAGGCGTCGGTTTCGAAATGGGAAACAAAACAGAGTATGCCGGATATTTTATTACTGCCACAGCTGGCATCCTTTTTTGATGTGACAATTGATGAACTGCTGGGATATGAACCACAGCTTAGTAAGGAACAGATGCAGAAAATCTATATGAAATTGGCTGCATCCTTTGCAAAAGAGCCCTTTGAAGAAGTGATAAAAAGAGTGGAAAAAGTGGAAAAAGAATATTATAGCTGCTATCCATTTTTGCATCAGCTGACTTTATTATATCTGAACCATTTTATGCTGGCAGGAGACAGAGAACGACAGCAGGAAATATTAAAAAAAGCGCTTCATTTGTGTGATCACATATTAGCGGATTGCAAAGAAATCAGCATATGTAATGAAACAGTCGTACTTCGCGCCATGGTTTTATTACAGCTTGGGAAGGCTCTCGAAGTAATAGAATCTTTGGAAGAAATTGCAAATCCTGTCAGTGCTGCAAGACAAAGCGGCAATGTCATGGTTCAGGCCTATCAGATGGCCGGAGAGTTGGAAAAAGCAGACAGCTTTACCCAGATCAATATGTATAATGAGGTGCTGGCCTTAGTCGGATGGTCAACGGAATACATTGCGATACATAGTGATAATCCGGCAATTTGTGAAGAAACCATCCGGCGTGTGGATATTGTTGCAGAAGCATACGATTTAAAACATTTGAATGGAAATTGTATCGCATTGTTCTGGTATCAGACAGCTATTATGTACTGTGCACAGGGAAAAAAGGAGAAAGCTCTGGCGTACATGGAAAGCTTTTTGGAAGCAATGGAGAATCTTTTGATTGAAGATGGACTTATATTTCACGGAGATTCCTATTTTACAAAGCTGGAACAGTGGATTCAGGAACAGGAATTTGGCGGCAGCCCACCACGGAACAAAAAGATAATCTGGGATAGTGTCATTCAGGCATTTGATCATCCGGTATTTGCCGTCTTAGCAGAAGAAAAGGCATTTTGTAAAATGAAAGAAGAACTTATCTGTAAAAGTAAAAGATGTAATTCCAAAAGGAGAGGAGAATAATTATGCAGGCAGTATTCAGTCAGTTAACGGAGTTTTTACCATTTTTAATACCACTTATTATTTTAGAGTTCGGATTATTGAATTATACCTTGTGGCACATATTAACCCACAAGACCTATAGGCGAGGAAACAGAACACTTTGGTTGATTGTGACCATTGTTGGAATGAATTATATTGGGCCGATACTTTATTTTATTTTAGGAAAAGAGGATGCGTAATGGACATGCTGAAATTATCCCATGTATCCAAGTCCTTTGGCAAGAGACAGATTGTGAAGGATATCAGTTTTTCTGTGCCGGAGGGTACAGTGTTTGGATTTATCGGACAAAATGGTGCCGGTAAAACCACAACCATGAAGATGATACTTGGGTTACTGCATATGGACGGCGGTGATATTACCGTCAATGAAACTAAAGTTCGGTATGGACAGAACGAGACGAACCGCTATATTGGATATCTGCCGGATGTGCCGGAATTTTATGGATTTATGACACCAAAGGAATATCTGATGTTATGCGGCACTATTACAGGAATGTCAAAGGCAGACAGTGCCAAAAAAACAGAAGAGCTTTTGGAAATGGTAGGTCTTTCAGAGGCGAATAAACGGATACACGGATTTTCCAGAGGAATGAAACAGCGCTTAGGAATTGCCCAGGCCTTGTTAAACAGTCCGAAGCTGCTGATCTGTGATGAGCCTACTTCTGCGTTAGACCCGATGGGAAGAAAAGAAATCTTAGAGATATTATCGTCGGTTAAAAATAAAACGACGGTTATATTCTCCACGCATATATTATCGGATGTGGAGCGCATCTGTGATAAGATCGCATTTCTTCATAATGGAGAGATTGCATTGCAGGGAACATTAGAAGAGGTAAAGAGATTTCGTGGCAGAACCGGATTGGAAATTGAATTCTGTAAGCCGGAGGAAGCTGAGTATTTTCTGTCCCTGTACGCAGGCGGAAGCCGTAAGACTGCTTTAAAGGTTCTTTATGAGAAGAAAACAGATCAGGATATGATGGAAATGATGCGGATTTTGGTTGAAAACCATATTCTCGTACAGAAAATGGAGATGTTAGAGCCGAATCTGGAGGACTTGTTTATGGAGGTGGCAGGCAGATGACACAGCTTATGGCATTTACAAAAAAAGAATGGATGGAGATGCTGCGCACCGGTAAATTTGCAATTATTACAGTATTGTTTATCTTGTTTGGTGTTATGAATCCTGCTATTGCAAAACTAACTCCCTGGATGATGGAAACACTTTCGGAAAGTCTGGAGAGTACCGGGCTTACCATAACAGAGACAAAGGTGGATGCCCTTACCTCCTGGGTGCAGTTTTATAAAAATATTCCCATGGCACTCATTGTATTTCTATTGATGTTCAGCGGTATTCTGGCTGTGGAATATCAGAAGGGAACATTGATTAATATGATTACGAAAGGTCTTTCCCGTTGGAAGATTATCATATCAAAGAGTTTTGTACTGCTTTTGCTGTGGAGCTTTGGCTACTGGATGTGTTATGGAATTACCTATGCGTACAATGAATATTTCTGGGATAACAGTATTGCAGAGGATTTGGGATTTGCAACATTTTGTGTGTATATGCTGGGTGTATGGCTTATCGCTCTTATAATGTTGATGTCCACACTTTTTTCGACAGGATCAGCGGCAGCTGTGGGAACCGGCGGAGTATTCTTTGTGCTGTATCTGTTAAGTATGCTGCCGGATTTAAAGGAATGCCTTCCAACTTATCTGATCGGGGCATCCGATCTATTGTCAGGTACAGGAGAAGCCGGTGATTATACGACGGCTTTAGTGGCGGCAGTGGGACTTTCTGTTGTGCAGCTTGTGTTGGCGGTACTGATATTTAACCAAAAGGATGTGTACTGAACCATGTAAGAGACTGAGATGCATACGGCCACTTTCCGAGCGTCTTCAGGTATTCCTTGCACTTAATGTTTGTGCACTCAAATGCAAAAACTTTTATGATTCGACTTTTTTTGCACTATCGGATAGGTGGATAAATTTCAAAAAATCAAAAGCCCCGGGAAACAAGTTCTTTCTTGTCTCTCAAGGCTTGATTCTACATTTCCAGATTATTCAAACTCAACCGTTCCGGTCGGCTTGGGTGTGAAATCGTAAAGTACGCGGTTGATACCAGGTACTTCATGTGTAATTCTGTCTGTGATATGAACCATCAGTTCGTGAGGAATTTCTGCAACAGTTGCTGTCATAACATCTGTTGTACATACTGCACGAACGATACAGCACCATTCAAATGCTCTCTTGCCGCCTTTGATACCGGTTGATCTGAAGTCAGGAACTACGGTGAAATACTGCCATACTTTGCCTTCCAGACCGTTCTTTGCAAATTCTTCACGCAGGATTGCATCGGATTCACGAACCGCTTCCAGACGATCACGAGTGATTGCACCGGGGCATCTTACACCGAGACCGGGGCCGGGGAAAGGCTGACGATAAACCATACCGTGGGGAAGACCAAGCTGATCACCTACCATACGAACTTCATCCTTGAAGAGGATTCTTACAGGCTCAACCAGCTCAAACTGCATGTCTTCGGGAAGACCGCCTGCATTGTGATGTGCTTTGATACCTTCTTCTGATTCAAGAATGTCAGGCCAGATTGTACCCTGTGCCAGGAATTCGATGCCATCCAGTTTTCTTGCTTCTTCAGCAAATACTTCGATGAACTCACCGCCGATAATCATACGCTTCTGTTCCGGATCATCAACGCCTGCAAGTTTATCAAGGAAACGATCGGTTGCGTCAACGTAGATCAGGTTTGCGTTCATCTGGTTGCGGAATACTTCGATAACCTGTTCCGGTTCACCTTTACGAAGGAGACCGTGGTTTACATGTACACATACCAGCTGCTGTCCGATTGCCTTGATCAGCAGAGCTGCTACTACAGAAGAGTCAACACCGCCGGAGAGTGCAAGAAGAACCTTCTTATCTCCTACCTGTTCTTTGATTAATTGAATCTGTTCGTCGATGAAAGCCTGAGCCAGTTCAGGTGTGGTAATTCTAACCATATTTTCAGGACGTCTGTCTAATGCCATTTTTTTACCCTCACATTTTCTCACCCCCACTTAACATCGATGTTGTTTGAAGTGAGGGAATCCTATTTACTTGTTGAATTGATACTGTTCATCCAAACGGAACCACCGGTAATAAATCTGATATTTCCGCATACCTCACTCTTATTGACAAATGAGCTATATTCGTTCCGATTTTTACAAAAACACTATATCACATGGAAAAAACTTTGAAAAGTACCAAATCCCAAACAGACCGGGAAAACTTTCAAATTAACGTTCGCAGAGATTCGGCTCCGGATTCGGTTTCCGAAGCAGACACGTCCCTACTGCTGCTGCCTATCATACTGATCCATGATTTCCCGGATTCGTTTCAGCAGATGGCCTCTCATGAAAAATGTTGTTTCAAAGTGCATGTAGTCAAGGATATTTTCATCAAACATGAATTTGATATTGGCGGGAAATTCATCGTCTGATTCCCAGAACTGCAGAATCATCGGGAGAAACGGAAATGGATACAGTTCCGCTGCCACATCCCCATTCATATCGATTCTTTTGCCGAGGATATCACAGGCATACTCCAGTTCCTTTCGCTTACCGTCAAATTCTTCCGCTGCCTTGTTGAACATACTGCCGCCTGATCCAAATGAATGGACCGTACCTTTCAGCATACTGGACGGACAGAATTTTCCTGCCAGATGACAGTCATCTTTGGAGTTGCAAAGTACATCGTAAATGGTCATGGATTCATTGTAGTCTGCTTCTGCTGCTGTCTGAAATCCATCATCTGACCATTCTACGATTCCATTTTGTCGATGGATTCGATACTTTCGTGAAATAAATTCTATATAAATGAAGTTTTCATCATGTTCCAGAGAAAATTTCCGAATCATTTTTTCCTGGTCGTATTTTACAAATTCTCCGCGCATGCGGTTTCTCATAATTGTATAATTGGATTCTGCCATAACGTTGTTTTCGATCCTCTTTCCTGCTGCAGTTCTGCCGGCTTAAAAAAGCAGCCTTTTCTTCTGCTTCCTGTATCACATATCTTCATGCAAGCATGAAATACATGACCTTTTGCCCCTGTATCATCATATACTGATATCATACCATATTTCTTTTCCTTATTCCACAGCAGAATCGCACGCCAAATCCCACATGCGTTCGACTTGAATATCTGTGGAAAACTGTTCTGTACAACTCATTTTTCTATTGTAATCCTTCATTTCGGATTTATAATAAGACTATATACGGAGGAGGAATCGTTATGCATAATCAAGTTGATTTTTCACTGATGCCGGATCTGCAGATGCAGATGATCTGTATTCTGCGGATTGTATTATCCTGCCTGTGCGGGGCGGCTGTGGGGTTTGAACGGAGAAAGCGGTTTGAGGTGGCGGGTTTTCGTACCCATATTATTGTTGCTCTCGGCAGCTGTCTGGCCACCATTGTTTCCAAATATGGTTTTTTCGATGTGGTAATTAATGAAAGTATGCAGGTGGATGTGAGCCGTATTTCATCCAATCTGCTGCCCAGTATTGCATTTCTGGGTGCGGGATTGATTTTTACCAGAAACGGATCCATCCATGGACTTACCACAGCAACCGGTATCTGGGCAACGACCACAGTCGGGTTTGCCATTGGTTCCGGTCTGTATCTGATTGGTATCGTATCGACTCTGATCATTGTCCTGGTTCACAGTATTTTCACCAAGCATTATGACTCCACATCTGCTGCGGTAATTCATATGCGGTATGAAAAAAATGAGCCCCTGCCGGATAACCTGACGGAACAGATTGAGCAGCAATTCGGGTGCAAGGTTAAGGCCATTTATTCTAAACGAACGGATTCCGGAAATATCCATGTAAATCTTGTTGTCCATGCCAAAGGAAATCAGAACCTGGAAAAACTCTCCATTGATCTGCTGAAAGATCCCCATTACCGGGCAATTGATATGTAATGAGCCAGGGGACAAATGGGCATAAAATACATGCCTGCATGTATTTTATATGTGCTATAAGTAAAAACCGTCTCTTCTGAAACAATGTTTTCTGTTTGCAGGAGGACGGTTTTCTCTTAAATATTATAGCTGTATCTTTTGTTTCAATCCACGCTCGGTAAGATTATTGGAGTACAACGTACAGCTTAAGTTCACCTGAAAAGATCAGACAGGTTTCAGGCAAATTTCAGCCTCATCTGATACCAGACAACACCTCCGTGGACGGATTCCGATACTCCTTCACTGACAAAGCCGAATTTAGCATAATAATGAACCAGCTTGTCCTTACAGGTCAGTACCAGTCCTTCTCTTCCCTGTTCTTTTGCATCCTGAATGGCCTGCTCCAGAAGTCTGGCAGCACAGCCGCGTCTTCTATAGGAAGGAATGGTGTTTACGCCAAATATCATCTGCCATTTCCCGTCGGGCTTATGCATCTCGGCTTTTTCATACATTTCATCGGTCAGATCCGGTTCATCGGTCACCATGCCGTTGACAAAACCCACCAGTGTTTCGCCGTCATACAAAAGCCAGAAATGGTCCGGATATACAGCCAGACGACGGGCAAATGCATTCCGGTCCGCTGCTTCTGCCGCCGGGAAGCATTCTGCTTCCACTGCTGTAATTGCATCCAGATCTTTTATTGTCGCTTTTCTGATTTCCATAATCTGTTTGTCACCTCGAATCGTATTATTTATGGGACATCTCATTATAACCGCCATCCTGCAGATATGCAATATCTCAGCCTCAGCACCGATTGAAAATAATTGTTTCCCCTCATAGCAAGCCAGATTCACACAAAAAGTGCAGCAGATGCCTGCATTCACAAGCACTTTTTTGTTAGTGCAGTTTTTTGAGTGGCATGGTATACTATACGGGTAAACAAACTATAGAAATTTATACGGAGGCTACTGGAATGAACAATATTTTCCCCGATAAAAAATTGGGTTTCGGCCTGATGAGACTTCCCATGATGGGAGAAGGCGAACAGGCAAAAGTAAATATCGAAGAGTGCTGCAGACTGGTGGATGAATTCCTGAATCGCGGATTCACCTATTTTGATACCGCATGGATGTACTGCGGTTTCCAGAGTGAAGAAGCAACGAAGGAATTTCTGGTTAAACGTCATCCCAGAGAAAGCTTCACTCTGGCGACCAAACTGCACGGCGGTTTTATCAAAACCAGAGAAGACTGCGACAGAATCTTCAATGAACAGCTGAGAAAGACCGGTGTTACCTATTTTGATTACTATCTGCTCCACGATATCGGAGAAGGTCACTATCAGTTATACAAAGATCTGGATTGCTTCAACTGGTTAAAGGAGAAGAAAACACAGGGTCTGGTGAAACACATCGGCTTTTCCTTCCATGATAATGCTGAACTGCTGGACCGCGTACTGACCGAACAGGACGGCATGGAATTCGTACAGCTGCAGATCAACTATCTGGACTGGGACAGCGACGGTATCCAGTCCCGTAAGTGCTATGAAGTGGCTTGTAAGCATAATGTTCCCGTCATTGTAATGGAACCGGTAAAGGGAGGTACCCTGGCCAATGTTCCGGAAGAAGTGGAGAACATGTTCAAAGAATATGCACCGGATGCGTCTATTCCTTCCTGGGCAATCCGCTTTGCTGCGAGCCCTGATAATGTGAAGATGGTTCTCAGCGGCATGAGCACAATGGAACAGGTTATGGATAATTTAAGCTATATGCAGGATTTCAAGCCGCTGAATGAAGACGAACTGGAACGGATTCAGAAGGCAGTATCCATCATCAACAGCAGCATTGCCGTTCCCTGCACCGGCTGTTCCTACTGCGTGGATGGCTGTCCCAACAATATCCCCATCCCCAGATATTTCTCTCTGTACAATGCAGATAAACAGGAGCTCAGCACAAAGGACTGGACACCTCAGGGTGGGTATTATGAACGTCTCACCGCCAACTTCGGAAAAGCCAGCGACTGCGTGGAATGCGGTCAGTGTGAAGAAATCTGCCCTCAGAAACTGAATATTACGAAATATCTGAAGGATGTGGCTGCACACTTCGAAAAATAACATTCCTCTGAGCAGCTGACCTTAACCCAAAACAGACCCGACAGGAAGCATCGTCTGCATCCTTCAGGTCTGTTTTTGCAATGATCTTTTCTTTTTATTCGCCTGGAGCGAGATAGCCACGCTCATCCAGAGCCTTTTCAATCCGGTTGAGGATCTCTTCGGATTCTGCACGAATGGTGTGGTAATGATATCCTCCCGTAATCGTCATCAGTTCCGAGGATTTACCGGATCTGACCCCTTCGATAAACTGTTTCACCTGAAGGTCCGAGAAAATATTCAGTTTGGCTGCCATTTTACCGTATACTTTATGCCATACGAAAACGTCCACAACCGTACCTCCGAGACCGACAATTAATGACAGTTCATCCTCTGTCTGTTCGGTTGTATGATGTACTTTCAGTACCCGCTCCTTTAAAGGCGATTTCTGCATAATATATCCGCTATGAGTTGAAAGGATATCGTAACCCATTCCTTTCAGTATAGTAATATCCTGAACAATGATCTGACGGGATACGCCAAATCGTTCCGAAAGAGCACTGCCGGATATGGCTTCCTGCTCTGATAAAAGCAGATTTACAATAGCATTTCTTCTCTCCTGAACCTTCATGAAGTCACCTCATATTATATTGCGTGAAGATTTTTAAGGGATAAGTCCAAAATCGGTGATGAGTGGGTCAATGCCCCGCTGGAAATGTAATCCACACCAATATCTGTTAATTTTGCAACATTTTCTTTTGTCACATTACCGCTGCATTCGGTTTCGGCTCTGCCAGCAGTAAGTTTTACTGCCTCTTTCATATCTTCAATACTCATATTATCGAGCATAATAATATCTGCACCGGCTTCCAGTGCTTCCTTTACCATATCAAGATTTTCCACTTCCACCTCAATCTTACGAACAAAGGGAGCATATTCCTTTGCCATCATAACGGCTTCCTTCACCCCGCCTGCAGCCCCGATGTGATTATCCTTTAAGAGAATCCCATCACTGAGGTTATAACGATGATTATAGCCTCCGCCGACTTTTACTGCATACTTTTCAAAAATACGCATATTCGGTGTGGTTTTACGTGTATCTAACAGCCTGGTACCGGTACCTTCCAGCAGGTCAGCAATTTTACGTGTGTAGGTGGCAATACCACTCATACGCTGCAGATAATTGAGAGCGGTTCTTTCTCCGGAAAGAAGTACACGGATGTCACCGCGGACAACTCCCAGTTTCTCACCGTTCTTTACAGCACTGCCGTCTTTGCAGTTGAAAGTCACTTCCGTTTTTTCATCAAGAAGTTCGAACACTCTTTTGAATACGTCAAGACCTGCGATGATCCCATCTTCTTTGCAAATCAGATCTACTTCTCCGAGCTGATAATCTCTCATAACAGAGTTGGTTGTAATATCCTCACTGGTAATGTCTTCCTGAAGAGCACTGAGAATCAGCTTATCTGCATTCAGTTTCATTGATATACGATCCATGGCTTTTTTTCTCCTTTTCAATGGCTGCCAAAACCAATTTTTTATATTTTTCCTGATATCCCTCATACTGTGCCGCATCCACTTCAAATTCGTCCTGCGGTTCAGAGGGCAGATAATTTTTTATAATATGTTTTGCTGCTCGTTTTGCAAAAACAAGACTCTCAAGCAATGAATTGCTTGCTAACCGGTTTCTGCCGTGAACACCGTTGCAAGCTGTTTCGCCCACAGCATACAAACGTTCCATGGAGGTCCTGCTGCTGCAGTCCACGTCAATACCACCCATAAAATAATGCTGGGACGGAACGACCGGAATCGGCTCTTTGGTTATATCGTATCCCTCATCCAGACACTTCTGATAGATATTGGGAAAATGCTTTCTGATTTCTTCTTCAGGAATAGGAGCCAGCGATAACCACACATGCTCGCTTCCTTCCTTTTTCATTTCCTCAAAAATAGCATTTGCCACCACATCACGGGGCAGCAGTTCATTAATAAATCTCTCGCCCCTGGAGTTAAGCAGAATCGCGCCTTCCCCCCGAACGGATTCGGAAATCAGAAACTCACGGTCATGCTTTTGGGTATAAAGGGTGGTAGGATGAATCTGTATGTAATCAATGTGCTGAAGTCTGATCTGATACTTCAGAGCTAGCGCCAGAGCATCGCCTGTTAAATGCCGATAGTTGGTGGAATGCTGAAAGAGTCCTCCGATCCCACCTGTAGCAAGTACGGTGTAATCAGCAGCAATCGAAGTATAATTTCCTTCTGCATCATGACCGACAATCCCATAACAGCTGTTATTATAACAGATAAGATCCACCATTGTAAAGTTTTCAACCAGAGTGATATTCTTTCTGCTTCCTGCCGTTTCAAGCAGATGCATGGTGATTTCCTTACCTGTTTCATCCGCATGGAACAGAATTCTTGGTCTGGAATGAGCGCCTTCGCGGGTGTAAAGAAAGCTTTCCCCGTTGTTTTCAAAGCGAACACCGAAAGAAACGAGATCGGTGATAACATCCTGTGAAGAATGGATCATAATCTCAACCGATTCCGGATTATTCTCATAGTGACCGGCCTTCATCGTATCCTCGAAGAAGGATTCATAATCCTCTTCATCACGCAGAACACAGATACCGCCCTGTGCCAGAAAAGAATCACTTTTACTGGCGATGTTTTTGGTAACCACCAGAATGTTTTTATCTTCGGGAAGGTTGAGAGCACAGTAAAGGCCTGCCACACCGCAGCCTACAATTAAAATATCTGTCTTCATGTTATTTTCCCAGTTCCAGCATTCTCTCCAAAGGCTTTAATGCACCTTCACGGGTATCGCGATCCACAATGATTTCTCTGTCCTCTTTTTCAAGAACCGATAATACAGCCTCAAGGGTATTTAATTTCATATCTGCACAGCAGGGATGGGGATTCGGATAATAAAAATGCTTATCCGGACTGTCATTTACAAGCTTATAATCCACGCCGTCTTCGGTGCAGATAATGAATTCTTTACTTGCGCTTGCCTTTGCAAAATCAATGATTCCGGAGGTACTGCCGACATAATCAGACATCTCAACCACAGTTCTGTCACATTCGGGATGCGTAAGTACCAGGGCATCCGGATGTCTGTCCTTCTCCCATTTTACCTGCTCTGCAGTTATCTTTGCATGAATCGGGCAGCAGCCATCATTGAAAATGATGTTCTTTTCCGGCACCTGTTCCGCCACAAAACTGCCGAGATTTTTATCGGGAATAAAGAAAATATTCCGGTTCGGTAATGATTTTACAATTTTCACTGCATTGGAAGAAGTAACACAAACAGCACTTTTGCATTTCAGTTCTGCAGTGGAATTGATATAGCAGACAACAGCAAGATCATCATATTTCTTTTTCATCTCTTCAATCAGACCATCTGCCACCATATGCGCCATCAGGCAATCGGCTGAAGGGTCCGGCATCAGAACTTTTTTATCGGGGTTCAGAATTTTTGCGCTTTCACCCATAAATGCAACACCACAGAAAACAATCATATCGGCTTCACTCTGTCTGGCTACTTTTGCAAGATAAAATGAATCTCCCACATAGTCGGCCACTTCCTGCACTTCGGCAGGGACATAATAATGCGCGAGAATAACAGCATTCTTCTCCCGTTTTAACTGTTCAATTTGATTTTTCATTTTCCTTTTACCTCATCATAAAAACGGTTGGTTATTTACCGCGTTAAATTGTATCACCTTACTTTACATCTGTCAATATATCTGTAAACCTATGTGAATATTTTTTGTCACTATACAGAGGCAGGCAGGTCAAAAAAATGGGGCTGTCGCACAGTCGCGAATCTGATCTTTATTTTGGGGCAAACGAGCACAAAAGCCAGTGCAGATACATCCATCATAAGGGTACATTCGCCTGAGTTTTTAGAATGCCTGATTCGAATTCATGCGTTGGCACCAAGCCCTGGAAAAAGGAACTTGAGCTCCAGAGCTTCAAAGACTCAGGTTCTGTACCCGTGGTGGATATACTGACTGGCTTGAAATTTAAAAACCTATTGCAAATACATCTAACCAATCAGAATCCAAATACATACAAGCAACATAATACTTGTAATCTTCCAAATGTTAACCTTTTGATAATCGTTATTTGACTGATGATCATTTGGTAAACTCAAACATTTCTGAACAACTGTTTTTATGCTCATGTTCTTCTCCTCCTTAATAAATCAATAGCAATGGTGCATAATAAAGCGTATTTTTTGCCGCTCCGGGTTCACACCTTCTGAAACCGAGGACGGTAATATAGATTGTTTTCTTAATATTAGTAGCTTTTGAAATAAAAGAAAAGTGCAACCGGGCTGACCTGCATTTGCAGAATACCAGGCTGCACAATGAACGATGCAGATTTTTATTCTTTGTCCTGAATTCCTTTCAATGCCCGGTTGATGCTTTCCGCATCACGCTTTCCAAACCACCAGCTGATCAGCCATACACTAACATAAATAATAAGGAAAACAATCAAAATTGCGGCATACTCCAATCCGGTTGAATACCAGCCAAAAACATATCCGCAAATTGTCACAACGAGTTTCAAACATATAAAATGGAGATATATACGAACATTAATTTGTTCCTTAGTCAAGTGATCCATATCATTAATGAATGCCGATGGAAGTGCACATAGAAATGCCGCAAATACTATTGTTAATGGAATGTACCAAGGCATTTCTATCATACGGATTCCCTTGAAAAAATGAAGCAGCGTCTCCTGTATCCCCAGCCCGACAATCATCGCAGCCATGATAATCATCATATCTTTTACGATTATTCTTGCTTTACTCATATCATATCCCCAGCTTCTCTTTTAAGTCTTTTACATAGTTACGCGAAATAATAACCGCTTCTCCATTAAGGAGCACAGCTCTCATTCTGGCATTGATTTCAGCTTTCACCGAAGCAATTTTTCTGATGTTAATAATCATCGACTTCGAGCATCTGAAAAAGTCGCAGGACAGCATAGCTTCAAGCTCGTACAACCGATATTTTGTCTTATAGCAATTATCTTTGGTGTAGACAAAGGTATGATTATCTACAGAATCAAAGTAATAAATCTGACTCAAGGGGCATAACATTGTAGCTTCTGAATCGGTTACCGGTATACTCTGCTGATTATGTTCCAGTAGATTAATCGCATCTCTAATCTCTTTAGTTATGGATACGGCATGTATTTCTGCTCTCTCTTCACTCGCCCTATCAACTGTTTTTACCTTTACTTGCATAAACACCACCTTCATTCTTACTCTCATGAGTTGGTTTCATTTTAGCACAAATCTCGAGTATTTTTTTCAATAAACATGTAACATACATAATCATACCTCTAAGATACATGAAAAGAGATGATCCAACTGCCCGGAGCTCCATTAACTGCTTTCCGATATTCCAATATCTGTGATATGAGATGATTGCTAATCCAATAAGTCAGGCAAAAAAAGAACAGTTGCTTGTAAAAAGCAACTGTTCGACACGTTGGAATTTGTCTGATTCTGCAAAGAAAAATTACAAGGTTTATTTTTGCCATAAATTCCCATCTGCATATAACTACACCAAAATATATGTACTTTGCTAAATCCGGTCTCTTTTAATAATTGAATATGCTCCGTTGTCGTTAAGCAGCGAATTATTATTCAATTTCATTTTTGCTTGCTCAAGCATTTTTTCTGAGGGATCAACAAGCACAAAATGAATTTCCGAAAATCTCTGAAATGCCAGTTCTTCCAAAGACCCCGTTCCGCATCCCAAATCCAGCCAATTCATTTCCTTAAAACCACACTGTTCTATTATATCCAACGTCTGATTATAGAATTCCGAATAATAGGGGATTGTCTATTTCAAGTGTTTTGCTTCATAATTCATATATTCTTAATATCCATAGAGCCGATTTCAAAAAAACAAGCAGGAACGCAGTGATGCACTGATTCAGTCTTTGAACCGTAAAGATTAAACAAAGAGAAAGAGCACAAAAATAGCCCCCTGAAAAACATTGTCGCTTTTCAGAGGGCATTTTCATGCTCAAAAAAATAATAATGGAACTCCGGATCATAGTATCATTTTAGTATCACGGAGCGTTCCGGTCTTCAGAAAATGGCTTAAAATAAGGCTTGTTCGAAGACTGGCTGTTACTCCCACTCCACGGTTCCGGGGGGCTTGGAAGTGATATCATACACTACGCGGTTGATATGATCCACTTCATTGGTGATCCGGTTGGATACCTTTGCCAGAATGTCATAGGGGATTCTGGCCCAGTCAGCGGTCATAAAGTCATCGGTTGTGACTGCACGGATTGCCACCAGATTGTCATAGGTTCTGTGGTCGCCCATAACACCTACGGTATTGACACCCGGAAGCACACAGAAGAACTGTGCCAGATGCTTCTCATATCCGTTTTTGGACATTTCATCACGAAGTACCCAGTCCGCTTCCTGCAGGATCTTAACCTTTTCTGCTGTGATTTCACCGATAATTCGTACACCAAGTCCGGGACCGGGGAAGGGCTGACGCCAAACCAGTTCTTTC
>JALETI010000188.1 GCA_022781515.1 Lachnospiraceae bacterium | reverse complement strand
CTGCAATTCCTGACACAGACAGACCAGGGAAACACACAGTGTTTTCGAGGTCAGCTCTGAACAGGAACAGTTGTTCAGAGTGACGCTTGAGGAAATTATATTTTTGGCATTACATGATTGATAAAAAGTAACACAAAATATGAGAAAATTGTTGACGATTTTATTTAATAATGTTAAACTTTATCAAAGCAAAGTGCAAACGAGATATAGCATTGATGCAGCCGATAAAGATCGGCTGGATAGATGTTGCTTTTAACTCAGCCGTGTACCCTTTGACCAGGTCGGGCTGATATGAATGTACTTCCGGAGTCTGAAATCCATATGAAAAAGATTCCGAGAGTACATATAAAATTAAAGGAGGAAAGATATGAAAAAGAGAATTCTGGCTCTTATACTGGCATCAGCTATGGTATTTTCTCTGGCTGCATGCGGCGGCGGCAGTACATCCGGAGATAAAAAAGAAACCGATTCAGCTCCTGAAAACACAGGTACTGCAACCGAAATTCCTGCAGGCGAATCCGTATCACAGGATGCAGATATCGTAGCAGCTGTTAATGTTGACTTTACCACTCTGGATCCTCTGGATACCAGTGACACCCTTTCCGGTGACGTACAGCGTATGCTGTATGATGGTCTGTTTGGCTTTGACAAGGATATGAATATTATTCCCATGCTGGCCACAGAGTACGAAGCAAACGACAATGCAACTGAATATGTCTTCAAACTGAGACAGGGCGTAAGCTTCTCAGACGGAACCCCCTGGAATGCAGACGCTGCAAAGGCTAACTTTGACAGATGGGCAGACAAGGATCTGGGTCTGAAGAGAACCACATTCCTCTGCAACACACTGAAGAGCTGCGAAGTAGTGGATGAGTATACCATCAAAGTAACTCTGAACAATTCTTTCGGTGCATTTATCAACAACCTTGCACATCCTGCCACTGTATGTGTAAGCCCGACTCTGATTGCAAAGGGCAGCAAAGCCTGTGCAGAAGAAGCCTGTGGTACCGGTCAGTATACATTTACCGAATGGGTACCCGGTGAATACCTGAAGGTGGAATTAAAGAAAGACTGGTGGGGATATGAAGCCGGTCTGGCAGAATCCGATGCCGGTTTCAAGAGCGTAACCTTTAAGCCCGTTACCGAATCTGCCACCAGAGTAGCCATGATCCAGTCCGGTGATGCACAGATGATCTGGCCCGTACCTGCTGAAAACATTGATGCATTAAAGGGTGACAGCAATGTTGTTGTCGGTGCAGAAGAAGGTATCGTAGTTCGTTATCTGATGATGAACAACCAGAAGGCTCCTTTCAATGATGTGAGAGTACGTCAGGCCATTAACTATGCGATCAACAAAGATGCTTACTGTGCAGTCGTAAAGAACGGATATGCAACACCTGCAAAGTCTGTTATCGGATCTGCAGTTCAGTTCTATAAAGCAAATGATCCATATCCTTATGATATTGAAAAGGCGAAGCAGCTGCTGACAGAAGCAGGTTATCCCGATGGTTTTACCACATCCATCATGTTCTCCAACACAACAGCCAATACCAAACAGTGCGAATTCATCAAGCAGCAGCTGGAACAGGTTGGCATCAAGGTTGAGTTAAACGGTATGGAAAGTGCAATTGTCAATGAAAAGGTACAGGGCAACTATCCTTCCGGAGCAGAAGCAGAAGTTGAGATGTATGTAATCGGCTGGTCACCTTCCACCGGTGATGCAGACTGGGGTATCCGTCCTCTGCTGGCCATCGAGTCCGAACCTCCCATGAGCTACAATATCTGCTACTACGAAAATGAAGAAGTGGATCAGTTGCTGAAAGACGGTCTGAATACTGCTGACGTGGAAGCAAGAAAAGCTGCTTATGAAAAAGCACAGGATATCATCTGGGAGGAATCTCCTCTGGTTTGTCTGGCATCTGATATGAACACATGGGCAAATGCAAAGAATATTATCAACATTGGTAATACTCCGGACAACGGTCTGTGGATCAGAAACGCAAGAATGGCAAAATAGTCAGATCAGATCTGTTGTAATTGAATAAGTAAATACGAGGCTGTATCGGGACTGGTCAAAATCGGTACAGCCTTTTTCCATCCGGATTGTCCACCGGACATCCGCGGTCAATGAAAGGTGATAATATGTTCAGATATGTTGTAAAACGAATTATCGGAGTCATTCCCACATTGATCCTTGTAGTAACCTTTGTATTTCTTTTTGTACGAATGATTCCCGGTGATCCTGCCCGTCTGGTGGCAGGTGAACAGGCTACACAGGAAGATGTGGAAATTGTACGTGAAACCCTGGGCTTGAACCAGCCTTTACCTGTTCAGTATGTGAAATACGTTTCGGGTTTATTTAAAGGGGATCTGGGAACATCTCTCCGTACAAAAAGACCTGTACTGCAGGAGGTCTCCAATCGATATATGAATACGGTGCGGCTGACGATTCTGGCCCTTACATGGAGCTCCATTGCCGGAATTCTGCTGGGTGTCTGGTCCGGTAAAAACCGATCGAAATGGCAGGACTACACAGGTATGACGCTGGCAGTTTCGGGTATTTCCATGCCCACATTCTGGATTGGCTTTATGCTGATTATTGTTTTTTCCGTTAATTTAAAATGGTTTCCAACCACAGGTGCAGAGGGCTTTAAGAGTCTGGTTCTGCCGGCATTTACTCTGGGTACCAGTGTGGCAGCGGTTGTGGCACGTTTTACCCGTTCCTCTCTGATTGAAGTATTAAAAGAAGATTATATCAGAACTGCAAGAGCGAAAGGTCTGAAGGAAAAGGTGGTCGTATGGGGGCATGCGTTCCGCAATTCCATGATTTCCGTTGTTACGGTAATCGGTCTCCAGTTTGGTTTCCTTCTGGGTGGTTCTGTAGTAACCGAAAGCGTATTTGCATTTCCCGGTCTGGGCAGTCTGCTGATTGAGTCGGTGAATTACCGTGATTACCCGGCTATTCAGTCTCTGATTCTGATTTTCTCGCTCCATTTTATTATAATCAATCTTCTGGTGGATCTTTTATATGCAGTTCTGAATCCGGAAATTCAGTTAGGTTAGGAGAGGAGGAAAATCATGGCATTTGAAAATAAAAATGCGGAAGCCAGCAAGGCAGAAGCAAATGATATAAAAACACCGTTTAAAGAGTTTGTCCGTAAGTTCAAACGTCAGAAAAATGCAGTGATTGCACTGTTTTTCATTCTGTTTCTGGCGGTGATTGCGGTGATCAGTTACCAGATTGTTCCCTATGGAATCAATGAATACGATTACTCTGCAATTATGAAGGGACCGTCTGCTGCCCATTGGTTTGGTACCGATGAATTCGGCAGAGACCTGTTTTCCCGTATTCTCTGCGGTACCCGTATTTCTCTGAGTGTGGGTCTGTTATCGGTTACCATCGGAGCTGTTACCGGTACCGTTCTTGGTTTGCTGGCCGGTTATTACGGCGGTATCCTGGATTCCATGATTATGCGAATCTGTGATGTACTGCTGGCGTTCCCCGGCATTATTCTGGCAATTGCCATTGTGGCGATTCTGGGAAGCGGCCTTTATAATGTAATCATTGCGGTTGCCGTGTTCTCCATTCCCACCTTTGCCCGTCTGGTACGAAGCACCACGCTGGCTTTGAAGGGAAGCGTCTTTGTACAGGCAGCCCATAACCTGGGTGCCAATGATGCCAGAATTCTGTTCCGGCATATTCTGCCGGGCGCAATTCCCAATATCATCGTACAGTACACCATGTCCATCGGTAACTCCATTCTGACCGCTTCATCACTGAGTTTCCTTGGTCTGGGTGCACAGCCGCCCACACCGGAATGGGGTTTGTTATTAAGCAATGGCCGTAACTATATGATGACCAGCTGGCACATTACCCTATTTCCCGGTATTGCCATTTTTCTGACGGTACTGGCCTTTAACCTGCTGGGCGATGGTCTTCGGGATGCACTGGATCCCAAGTTATCCGATTAATAGAGAGAGGTATCAATATGAGAGATAATATTCTGGAAATCAAAAATATGCATACCTATTTCTTTACAGACGGCGGTGTGGTGAAATCCGTGGATGGTGTGGATATTGAACTGGAACGAGGAGCAACCCTGGGGATTGTAGGCGAATCCGGCAGCGGAAAAAGTGTAACTGCCCTTTCCCTGATGGGACTTCTGATGGGAACCACAGGAAAGGTTGTGGAAGGTGAGATTATCCTGGACGGACAGGATATTCTGAAACTTTCGGATGAGGAGAGAAGACAGCTGCGGGGCCGGGATATTTCCATGGTATTCCAGGAACCCATGACCAGTCTGAACCCGGTTATGACCATCGGAAAACAGATTATGGAAAATATTCTGCTTCATCAGAAGGTTTCGAAGGAAGAAGCAAAGAAACTTTGCATTGATATATTGAAAAAAACCGGTCTTCCCCGTGCAGAGAAGATGGTGAATGAATATCCTTTCCAGCTGTCGGGCGGTCAGAGACAGCGAGTCATGATTGCCATGGCACTGGTATGCAATCCGAAGATTCTGATTGCCGATGAACCGACAACTGCTTTGGATGTAACCATTCAGGCACAGATCCTGGATCTGATGAACCAGCTGAAGAAGGATATCGGTACTTCTATTATCTTTATTACCCATGATCTGGGGGTTGTGGCAGAGGTATGTGATGAAGTGGTTGTCATGTATTGCGGCCGTGTTGTGGAAAAGGCCAATGTATATGACCTGTTTGAAAAACCCAGCCATCCCTATACGGAAGGTCTGCTGGCATCCATTCCCAAAATGGGCGTACAGGTGGATGAACTGGATTCCATTCCCGGCAATGTACCCAATCCGAAATACATGCCGATGGGCTGTAAGTTTGCTCCCCGCTGTAAGTATGCTTCCGAAAAATGTCAGGAAGAAGAACCCGGTTTCTTTGATCTTGGCAACGGTCATCTGAGCAAATGCTGGCGCTGCCAGTCCGAGGAAAGGGGTTGATGGTTATGGCAGATGAAATCTTAAAAGAAGAGACATTGACAGCCGATACCGCATCCGGGAACGATGCCATTTTAAAGGTGGAAAACCTGAAGGTATACTACAAAACACACAATGGTATGTTTGGAAAAGTTGGATATGTAAAAGCGGTGGATGATGTCAGTTTTGAAATCAAAAAAGGGGAAGTCTTTGGTATTGTAGGGGAATCCGGCTGTGGAAAATCCACACTGGGCAAGGCAATCTGCAAACTGATCGAACCCACGGAAGGCAGAGTTTATTTTAAAGGAGAAGAGATTGCCGGATATTCCCGTGCACAGATGCGTAATATCCGAAAAGGAATCCAGATGGTATTTCAGGATCCCTATGCGTCCCTGAATCCCCGTATGTCCATTCGCGATATTGTGGCAGAACCGCTGATGATCCATGATCTGGCAAAGGGGAAAGAGGAGATTGACAAACGGGTGGTGGAACTGGTGCGTCGGGTAGGTCTGGATGCCTACCATGTTAATCGATATCCCCATGAATTCTCCGGCGGTCAGAGACAGAGAATCGGCATTGCCAGGGCACTGGCTGTGGAACCGGAGCTGATTATTGCCGATGAACCGGTGTCTGCACTGGACGTATCTATTCAGTCTCAGGTGCTGAATCTGATGAATGAACTGAAGAAGGAACTGAATCTGACCTATATCTTTGTTGCCCATGACCTCAGTGTTGTAGAACACATCAGTGACCGTGTGGGTGTCATGTATCTGGGCAACTTTGTGGAAATCGGTGAAAAGAGAAAGCTGTATGACAATCCCTGTCATCCGTATACCCAGGCACTGCTTTCAGCAGTACCGATTCCGGATCCCAGGGCAAGAAAGGAACGGATTATTCTGGAAGGAAATATTCCTTCTGCATTGAATCCGCCCAGCGGCTGCAAATTCCACACCCGCTGTCCAAAGTGTATGGGAATCTGTAAGGAGAAAGTACCGAAAAAAACCATACTGGAAGAAGGACATGAGGTATACTGTCATCTGTACGGCTGATTTTTTCAGAAAACATCTTGATTGAAACAGCCGGAAGGGGTATAACTTTTTATGAGCCGGTTGCCCCATGTGAAAGAAAAAATGATGGCTCATGCCAATGAACAGATGGGTATGACTCATAAGAATAAGAAAACAAAAACAGGGGCTATTGAACAATGGCCCCTGTGGTCTGTACAATCAGACAGATGATACTCTGCCTGAAAGGGAGGGAAAAATGAAGCTATTTATCAGTGCAGATATTGAAGGCTGCAGCGGAACGACTCTGAGTGCGGAAACCCATAAGGAAGAAGCCTGTTACCGGCAGTTTGCCGATCGCATGACGGAGGAAGTCCGGACCGTGTGTCTGGCCGCTCTGGAAGCCGGAGCGGATGAAATTGTTGTAAAAGATGGCCATGGAGATGCCACTAATATTGATTTTATGAGAATGCCGAAAGGGGTAAAGCTGATTCGTGGAAAAAGCGGACACCCCTATAATATGATGTTTGGTCTGGACGTGACCTTTGACGGGGTTCTGTTTGTGGGTTATCATTCACCTGCAGGCAGCAGCGAAAGTCCGCTGAGTCATACATCCACCGGAGCTTCCAATTTCATTACCCTGAATGGAAAGGAAATGAGCGAATTTATGCTGAATACCTATACAGCAGCCATGCTGGGTGTACCGGTACTCTTTCTTTCCGGTGATCAGGGAATCTGTGATCAGGCAAAGGAAATGATTCCTGCCATTACAACCGTTTCCACCAAATATGGAATCGGTGCATCTACCATCAACGAATCTCCGGAAACCGTTCTGGAAATGCTGGCAGAACAGACCAGAGCAGCTGTGACAAAGAATTTTAAAAGCTGTAAAGTGAAACTGCCGAAACAGTTTGAATATGTGGTCAATTACAAAGATCTGCATAAGGCTTACCGGATGTCGTTCTATCCCCATTTTGAACGAATTGACAATCGGACCAATCGTCTGGTGACAACAAACTATTTTGATGTTCTGACAGCACATCATTTTGTTGTGTACTGATAAACACGGAAAAATCCGTAGGTATCAAGGGGTCAAAGTCTTTTGACCCCAACATCATATCATTTCAGTTGAAATAGAAATAAATATGACTTAAAATCTGTTGAACATATACGAGGGAGAAATTATGATTGATTTAAAGCTTGTGGAAGAATTATCGGATGCTTTTGGACCCAGTGGATTTGAAGACGAAGTATGCAGAGTGGTGAAGAAGTATACAGATGGATTTGAACTGACCAATGATGCCATGTACAATCTGTATCTGAAAAATCACGGTTTTACCGGAAAGAAACCGGTAATTCAGCTGGATGCACATCTGGATGAGTGTGGTTTTATTGTGCAGTCTATTCTGGAAAACGGACTGATTTCCTTTATGATGCTGGGAGGCTTCCATCTGACCAGTTTACCCGCTCATTCTGTCATGATCCGTAATGGAAAAGGAGAATATATTCGCGGTATCATCGGTTCCAAACCCGTTCATTTTCTGACTGATGCGGAAAAGAACAGCAACGATCTGGATATTCAGAAGCTGTATGTGGATGTGGGAGCATCCAGCCGTGAAGAAGTTTTGAATGATTATGGCATCCGTCCCGGAGATCCCATGGCTCCGGAAGTAAAGTTCTCTTATGATGAAAAACATGGTGTATGCATGGGCAAGGCATTTGACAACCGCCTGGGTTGTGTCAGCATCATTGAAACCATGAAGGAACTGCGCAATGATGATCTGGCTGTGGATGTGGTCGGCGCTTTTGCTGCACAGGAAGAGGTCGGCATGCGGGGAGCTGCAGTCACTTCACAGGTTGTAAAGCCGGATCTGGCCATTGTATTTGAAGGTTCTCCGGCAGATGACTATTTCTTTGGCCCCGGATTGGCCCAGGGAAGCATGAAAAAGGGCGTTCAGATCCGTCGGATGGACAGAAGCTATATTTCCAACACCGAGTTCATCGAACTGGCCCATCAGGTTGGTGATGAAATGGGAATCAAATACCAGGACGCAGTCAGAAGAGGCGGAAGCACCAACGCCGGCAGAATCCATCTGGAAGGAAAAGCCGTACCGGTTCTGGTACTGGGAATCCCCTCCAGATATGTACACAGCCATTACTGCTTCTGTGCCAGAGAGGACATTGAAGCAGCTGTGAAAATGGCTGCAGAAGTGATCCGGCGTCTGAATCAGGAAACCATGGATACCATCCTGAGAAAGAATCTGCTGAAATAAAAACACTTATTTTCAGGCAGAGATGTCCTTGCCGTCTGTTCTGCAGAACGGTTATATCAATTCAGATAGAGCATGCACCTGATATCCCTGATATCCTGTGACCGCATCGGCTGCGGCAAGGGAGTTCAGTACCGCTTCTTCTTCAGCTTCAATGGCGGCACGAAATACCGTGTCCATGAGATTTTCCTGAAGAATCTGTACCGGAACAAAGGGATCATCAGGTGTTTTTTTGTCCGGAATCCGGTTGGCTGTGGTAAAGCCGATCATAATGTCACCGCTGCCATTGCCCACATGGGAGCCGGTGCGTCCCAGACCGATGCCCAGCCGCTTCAGGACCCGGTGAATCTGACGGGAGGAAAGGGGAAGATCCGTTGCCAGAACGGAAATAATGGATCCTTTATCGGTTTCTGACGGTCTGATGCGGGAAACCAGTTTCTTTCCGATTTCCTGACCGGCAATGGTCAGATCCTCTGTCCGTCCGAAATTGGACTGCACCAGAATACCCAGATGATACTCTGTATCACCGAGCCGGATGATACGGGATGCAGAGCCGATACCGCCCTTGAGCCCGTAACAGATGGTTCCTTTACCGGCACCGACATCGCCCTGATCATAATCAGCAGAAGCGGTGCGGATGGCCTCCAGAACATGTTCTTCTTTCACAGCCCGCTCACGAATATGATTCAGATGGCAGTCATTGCATTCCCCCACCACCGGGTTAAAAGAGAAGAGAGGAACCTCTTCTCTTTCGCAGCGGGTTACCATGTAGGAAACCAGTGCATCGTGAACCAGACCTACATTTAATGTATTGGTGAGGGCAATGGGCGATTCCAGTGTGCCCAGCTCCTGCACCTGAACTGTACCCAGGGATTTGCCGAAACCATTCAGAATATGGACGGAGGCGGTCAGCTTGTTTTGGAACATATTATCCGGACAGGGCATGATGACCGTCACACCGGTTTTATGATCCCGGGTATCGATGGTACTGTGGCCTACGGTCACTCCTGGTACATCAGAAATTGCATTTCGTTTACCCTTCGGCATGGAACCGATCCGGAAGCCGAAGTTTTCAATTGTTCGTCTTGTCATGGGAAACCTCTTTTTGGATTTTTTCTTTATCATAGACCATGAACTGCGTTTTGTGAAGAGGAAAAAACGCAGCATACAGCTGCAATGGGCAGACGTTGTGTGTAAACGCAGCAGGGCAGCTGTACCGGTTAAATGGGAAAAAGGGATTGAAATAGAAAAAGATAACTGTATCTGCTGTATCTGAAAAAATACAACATTAAAAACTATTTGTTAATTTTTTTGGGAATAGTTGTAAATTGTGGAACTCCAGACTGTATTGTTGATGAAAATGATTAAATTGGTTGACATTTCTTGTTGGTGTGCTATAATTCAGAACAAGCAAAGGCGCTGAGATAACAATCTTGGCGCCTTTTTCGTGTTGTGAGGGATTTGGAAATCAATGATGGAAAATCGAGCAGCATGAAATATTTCAGGATTAAGGGAATGTTTTTGAAGGCTTTATGAAATTATTTCTTATCCGTTTTTCCTGAAATACAGAGAAATCTCTTATGAATAGAGGAGGAAATGTATATGACACAGGAAATTATGAGTTATGTCAATGAACAGGTTTTTGGCGTATGGTTTCTGATTGGTGCGGTTCTGGTATTCTGGATGCAGGCCGGTTTCGCCATGGTAGAAGCAGGATTTACCAGAGCAAAGAACTCCGGTAACATTATTATGAAGAACCTGATGGACTTTTGTATCGGTACCGTAATGTGGTTTCTGATTGGTTCATCACTGATGCTTCCCGCAGCGGAAGGAACATCTGACATTTTCGGAATCATCGGTACACCCGGTTTTGGTGTATTTACCGATTATGCAAATTTCAGTTTTTCCGGTTTTATTTTCAATCTGGTATTCTGTGCAACTACCGCAACCATCGTATCCGGTGCGATGGCAGAACGAACCAAGTTTTTTACATACTGTATTTACTCTGCCGTAATCTCCGGTTTCATTTATCCGATTGAAGCACACTGGGTATGGGGCAATGGCTTCCTGGTACAGTGGGGCTTCCATGATTACGCTGGTTCAACCTGTATCCATATGGTCGGCGGTATCTGTGCTCTGATCGGTGCATGGATGCTTGGTCCCCGTATCGGTAAGTTTACAAAGGACAAAGACGGCAAGATCGTTAAGGTTCATGCATTCCCCGGTTCCAATCTGGTAATCGGTGCTCTGGGTGTGTTCATCCTGTGGATGGGCTGGTACGGATTCAACGGTGCAGCAGCAACGGATATCCCTACCATGGGTTCTGTATTCCTGACAACAACCGTAGCTCCTGCAGTTGCAACCGTTGTATGTATGATCTTCACATGGATCAAGTATGGTAAGCCCGATGTATCCATGTGTCTGAATGCTTCTCTGGCAGGTCTGGTAGCAATTACAGCTCCCTGTGATGTAACCGATTGTATCGGTGCAACAATTATCGGTTTTGTAGCCGGTCTTCTGGTGGTATTCGGTGTATGGTTCTTCGATAATGTGGCACACGTGGATGACCCGGTTGGTGCATGTGCAGTACATATGTTAAACGGTATCTGGGGTACCATTGCAGTTGGTCTGTTTGCAACCGAAACAGCTCCCGGTTTTGCACTGGCAGGTATTGACGAAGGTCTGTTCTACGGCGGCGGTCTGACACAGCTGATCAAGCAGTTCGGTGGTATGGGCATCATCATTGTATGGACTGTTGTTACCATTACACTGACATTCGGTATTCTGAAAAAGACAGTCGGACTTCGTGTTTCTGAAGAAGAAGAAATCGTTGGTCTGGATATTAAAGAACATGGTCTTGCATCTGCATATGCCGGTTTCCAGATTACTGATCTGACCGGTGGTGCTATGGAAGTAAATGCAAACACCAACCTGGGTGAAGGCGAATACGAAAGTGCAAGTGAAGTAAAGAAAAATGCAGCTGTTTCTGTTATCAGAGAAACTTCCAGCGAACCGACTGGTATGTACAAAGTTGTTATTATCGCAAAACTTGCCCGCTTTGATGCTCTGAAGAAGGCACTGAATGAACTGGGTGTAACCGGTATGACCGTAACTCAGGTAATGGGATGTGGTATTCAGAAGGGTGCAGGCGAAAGATACCGTGGTGTTGAAATGGATGTCAACATCCTGCCTAAGACCAAGGTGGAAGTGATTGTCGGCAACATTCCTGTAGATCAGGTAATCGAAGCAGCAAGAAAGGCTCTTTACACCGGCCATATCGGCGATGGCAAGATCTTTGTATACGATGTACAGAAGGTTGTTAAGGTTCGTACCGGTGAAGTAGACTTCGCAGCTCTGAACGACGTGGAATAATTGGTATGGCATTCGAGACTTGCAATTTGATTCAGATTGTACTATAATCTTGTTAGACAGCAAACAATTCTGCCGTATAATGAATGAACAAACAGACATGATTTGTGAATGCAGATCATGTCTGTTTTCTGTTTTTCATATTATTTTCCATTTGGCAGAACCATTGAAAAAAATAGTTTTAGAATCAAGGAGCAGTATTATGAATCAAAACAGGAAGACAATTTCACAATATGATAAAATGACAAAGACACCGATACCGAAGCTGATTGTTACTTTATCCATACCGACGATTCTCAGTATGCTGGTGACAAACGTATACAATATGGCAGATACTGCCTTTGTCGGCCAGCTGGGAAACAGTGCCAGTGGTGCCGTTGGTGTTGTTTTCGGGTTTATGGCAATTCTGCAGGCAATCGGATTTATGTGCGGACAGGGTTCCGGCAGTATTCTGTCCAGACGTCTCGGGCAGAAAGATGTGGATGGTGCAAGTATGATTGCATCCACCGGTTTTTTTGGTGCCCTGTTTCTGGGAACCATCGCCGGTGTGATCTGCTATCTGTTTCTGGATCCGCTGGTCATGGTTCTGGGCAGCACACCAACCATTGCACCGTATGCAAAGATTTACATTTCCTATATTATTATGGCGGCACCGTTTATGGTCAGCAGCTTTACCTTGAATAATATTCTTCGATTTGAAGGCAAGGCGATATTGGGTATGATCGGTCTGATGACCGGCGGAATTCTGAATATCTGCGGAGATGCCATTTTCATGTTCGGTTTAAAAATGGGTATTTCCGGAGCCGGTCTTTCCACTGCACTGTCCCAGATCATCAGTTTTGGAATTCTTCTCAGCATGTTTTTAAGGGGAAAAACCCAGTGCAGGCTGTCCATACGCCGGGTAACGCTGAACTACAGACATCTTTTCGACATTACAGCAACCGGTTTTCCCAGTCTGCTTCGTCAGGGGCTGAACAGTATTACAACTGTTTTGCTCAATAGCTGTGCGGCCGTATACGGCGATGTGGCTGTGGCAGCCATGAGCATAGTATCCAGAATTATTTTCTTTGTATTTTCCATTGCCCTGGGTATCGGACAGGGATTCCAGCCGGTGTGTGCGTTTAATTACGGAGCGGGAAAATACAGCCGGGTGCGGCGTGCTTTCCGTATTACTCTGATTCTGGCAGAAACTCTGGTTCTCATTGTTATGACAGGCGTGCTGATCTGGTCCGGCGACATTATCCGGATTTTCCGTGACGATCCGGAGGTAATTGCAATCGGAACCAGAGCCCTCCGTCTGCAGTGTGTTGCCCTGCTGTTTCTTCCCTATTGTATGGTCACAGAAATGCAGATGCAGAGCACCGGTCAGAAGCTGGCTGCTTCTCTGCTTTCTTCCCTGAGAAGCGGACTGCTGTTTATTCCGGCGCTGCTGATTCTGTCACATTTTCGCGGACTGGCGGGAATTCAGGAAGCTCAGCCGGCTGCCTTTATCCTTTCTCTTCCTCCCGCATTTATTTTTGCAAGGTGGTTTGCAGGGAAAATGCCGAAGGAAGACCGGCAGCCCGTGTTACAAAATCCATGACATTGTTGACATTGTATTGAAAAATAATGGATTGTAGTATATAATTATACAAACTAAACGATGCGGGGATGAATCAGCTGCATAAATGGAGAAGGTTTTAGTTGATTCATTTTGTAAATGAAATCATCAGGGAGGGGATTATTATGGATTATATTTCATTGATTCAGAATCGTAAGTCAGCAAGAGGTTTCACTGACGAAATCGTAACCGATGCACAGTTTAAAGAAATTCGTACGTATTTTGAAACGAAATGCAAAAGACTGTTTCCGGAAATCAGGACAGAACTGGCACTGTTCAGTCATACTGCGAGAAGGGGTTTGATTAATGCTGCAGGTTATGAAATGAACATGATCGGTGCACCCGCATATATGCTGATTCTCACAGAGAAAAAAGAAGGTGCCATCATCAATGCTACATATATGATGGAAGATATGGTTCTTCGTTTGATGGAAATGGGTCTTGGCAGCTGCTATATCACATTTGCCAACGGCGATCATATCAAAGGAACTCTGGAACTTGACACCGATCTGGAAGTTGCTGCCATCATTGCCTTTGGTCAGGAAGCAAGACTTGCCAAGAGAATCCGTTTCAACTTTAAGACCATGGCAAAAATCGGTATCAAGGAAAAGAGACATTACTTTGATCCCAAAAAGAAGATCGAGGATATGGTTTTTGCCAACACCTGGGGCAATGCAGTGGATCTGGACGAACAGGTTGGTTTTTATGATGATATTCTCTGGGAATCATTTTATGCAGCTTCTTTGTCACCCAGTTACCTGAACCGTCAGCCTTATGGATTTGTTCTCAACGGCGGTAAGGTGACTCTGGTCAGCATTCCGGACGAGTTTACCGATCCCATCAGCGAAGAACAGGGACTTGGTATCGTGATGCTGCACTTTGAAGCTGCTGCTGAACAGCAGGCAGGTCATCCTTTCCAGTGGACCATGGATGCGGATGCCGAAGGTCTGGCACTGCCGGAAGGATATAAGGCAATTGCGACAATTACGGTATAGTTATTTGATTTGTGAATAATGGATTATTAAAAGGCTGCCGCCTTATGATTTTGTAATCGTAAAAGCGGACAGCCTTTTTCTGTGTGTAATAGACCAGAACGTGCGGATCAGATGTATAAAAAATATATGGACGGCTTGCACTGAACAATGTATATTTATCATGTGATAAATTTCTTTTCAGATGAAATGGATTTAGAGAAAATTATATTTTTTATGCAAATATCAGAAAAAATCATGGTTGTTTCGGGATGAATATATTGATATTTGCTGTCGCACCCCCCGCGGGTGCGTGGATTGAAATCTCAGCGGGAAAGATGATGAGATAAGCCAGGCTTGGTCGCACCCCTCGCGGGTGCGTAATTAGAAAAAAGGAGGAGAAACCAATGCATAAAGAAATTCCTGTTATCCGAAGAATAGTAGAGGAAGACTTCGCCAATCACATAAAAAAGTACATGAGAACATGCAGGCGGAATATATAAAGGATCTCTGCATGGGTAATTTCAGAGATAGAATTGAACTTCCGTATCCGCCTTTTATAGCCTCTGAATATACCTTTGAAAACTATCATTTTGGAGATGAAAATAAAACTGCTGTTGAGAAGCTTAATGACTTTATGTGCCAGGAATCCGGCGGTGCTTTTATTCTTTACACAAAAAGTACAGAACCCAGTGTAAAAAGGAAACTTTATGTACTTTCACATGCTGTAGCAAATCGATATAAAACAAGTGCTTATTTCACAGCAGAAATATATGCGAGTATGGTAATTGAAGCTTTATTACACGGCGATGAGGATATGAAACGGTTTCAGAGGTCATTTTATAATGCAGATTATCCGGATCTGATCATTGAGGGAATTCATTTTGTATTGAATATGGGGACAGGAGCCGCTTATTTGAGTGAACTGATTCGATTTGCCAGATCTTACAACAGACATATGATATTGACACTGGAAATCAAACCGGAAATTGAGATTTATGCACAACTGGAAGAACTTCTGCTAAATGCAGATGGGGCAGAAATAAAGTAGAATTCATGAATTTGCTTTCTGAATTTCACCATGATATAATGGCACCACATACCAAGACATCAGGAGGGCTTAATATGTCATTTATCAGTGTATTCGATGTTCTGGGGCCTGTTATGATCGGTCCTTCCAGCTCTCATACTGCGGGCACTGCACAGATCGCATTTCTGGCGCAGAAAATGATCGGGGGAAATGTAAAGAAGGTAGAATTTATTCTTTACGGTTCTTTTGCCAGAACCTATCAGGGACATGGTACGGATCGTGCTCTGCTGGGCGGAATTATGGGATTTTCAACGGATGACACCAGGATCTGTGATTCTTTCCGTATTGCACAGGAACGGGGATTGGAGTTTTCTTTCCAGATTGATGAGAAAGATACGGATATTTATCCCAATACAGTGGATATCCGTATGATCAGTTCCGAAGGCCGGGAAATGTCGGTACGGGGAGAATCTCTGGGCGGCGGAAAGGTACGTATTGTGCGCATTAATCAGGTGAAAGTGGATTTCACAGGAGAATACAGTGCAGTCATTGTAATACATTGGGACAAACCGGGTGTGGCTGCCCATATTACAAAATGTCTCAGCGACAGTAACGTGAATATTGCGTTTATGAGGCTTTTCCGTGAAGCAAAAGGGCATATCGCCTATACAATTGTAGAATCGGATGATCATCTGCCTTGGAATATTGCAGAAAAAATCAGAGAAAACAGTTTCGTATCAGATGTTATGATTGTGCAGCCGTAATGGTACCGGGAAAGGAGAAAAAGGACAATGGATTTTCGAAATGCCGCAGAGCTTCTGAAGTTGTGTCATGAAAATCAGATGCAGATTTCGGACGTGATGAAACAACGGGAGTGCAGTCTGGGCGAGACTACCATGGATGCAATCGGTCATCGTATGAAACATGTGCTGGATGTCATGCGTCAGTCTGCTGAAGCCGCTTTGATAAACCCCAGACAGTCCATGGGAGGACTGCTTGGGGGAGAGGCGAAAAAACTGAACACCCATCGGGAAGAAGGCAAAAGTATTTGCGGAAATATCCTTGGAAGGGGGATTGCCTATGCCATGGGCGTTCTGGAAGTCAATGCTTCCATGGGTCTGATCGTTGCAGCACCTACTGCGGGCTCAGCGGGGATTGTGCCGGGGCTTCTGCTGGCACTGCAGGATGAATATCAGATATCCGATGATCGTCTTGTAGATGCTTTATTTAATGCAGGTGCCATCGGATATCTTGCCATGCGCAATGCAACCGTTGCCGGTGCGGTGGGCGGTTGTCAGGCGGAGGTGGGGGTAGCTTCTGCCATGGCGGCCTCTGCAGCTGTGGAACTGATGGGAGGCACACCAGAGCAGTGCATGAGTGCAGCAGGTACCGTTCTGATGAACATGCTTGGACTGGTCTGTGACCCCGTGGGCGGGCTGGTGGAATATCCCTGCCAGAACCGGAATGCATCAGGTGTGGCCAACGCTTTGATTGCAGCTGAAATCGCACTTTCCGGTATCCGTCAGCTTATTCCGCTGGATGAAATGATTTCTGCCATGTATACAGTAGGTAAGAGGATGCCTGCAGAACTTCGTGAAACCGCCCTCGGAGGATGTGCAGCCACACCTGCCGGCTGCGGATTGTGCTCCGGCTGTCAATAGGTGTGAATCATACCGCCAATGGGTGTGAGTCATACCGGAAAGAAAAAATACGACGGGACTCTTATTATTTATTTCTTATACTATTTCTTCTGTGGAAGGGGTTTGAAGACTGCCTTCCACTTCTTTTTTTTATTGCTGCTGTAAGATGGATACGGCAGCGGTCTCTGATAGAATCGGCAGTTATTTTCAACAAGTGACTGCAATGTACAGGGGGTAAAACCATTAATATCTGCAGAGGCATTTAATACGCGGTCCAATCCTTTCAGAAGATTGAATAAATCAGGCTTTGTGCGGTGTATATGCCCATGGATCATGTAGCCCCGCTGGCGATAGACCATTGGATAGTGACTGAGGAGGATATGGGTATCCCCGTCATCCAGTTCATAAAAATCTGACACCGTTTCAAAATATTGAAAAAGTGTTTCCTGATGGTTAAGACCTGTATCGTGATTTCCCCGGATCAGATGTTTATGCCCTTTCAGCAGTCCCAGCTGTGTGGGAATGGGATGGTCATGCTGACCGATATCGCCAATCACATAAACGATGTCCTCATCCATAACCACTGAATTCCAGTTTCGAATGAGAACATCATTCATTTCCTCCACAGTTTCAAAAGGCCGTTCTGCTTCACGCAGTACGCGTTCACTGTCAAAATGCAGATCTGAAATATAGTAAATCATTTTAATCACTCCAATAAAATAGTCTTTTCCAAAGTCCAGTCAGGTCATGGGAATTTATCCAAAGTCCAGTCAGGATATAGGAAAAATTCCAGCTGTTTGGATAAAAGCCAGAAAAGAAATCATACAATATCCAAAATTTCCTGCCTGAACATCGAAAAACCATCTCCCCGTCAGCAAAACAGGCTGCCGCAGATGCGACAGCCTGTGAAATATCAGCATACAATAGTTTCTGTTAGCAGGTTGCACCGCCGACAACTGTTAATCCAAGAATTTCAGCTTTACGTTCCAGTAATTCATTGCTTAGAATCATAGCTTCTGCTTTTTCAAAGCCGATTCTTTCAATGGTATCGGAGAGACGTTCTCCGGGGATACCTTCAGAACGGAAGAAGAGAATGGTCTTTTCGATGGTATTCATCAGATCTTCCTTATCGGTGAAGAATTTGGATAACATTCTGCCGTGGGCAACATTTTTGCCCCAGCGGCCTCCGACATAGATCTTCCATCCATATTCGGATTCGTCGATGCAGTGGAAAGGACATTTGGTTACACAGCGTCCGCAGTTGTTGCATTTGGTTTCATCCAGTACAAGCTTGCCGTCCACAACCTTTGTAATCTTGATGGGACATGTGGTTTCAATTTTACACTTTTTGCAGCCGCGGCACAGGTCTGCATTGTAAATGGGTCTTCTTGCACCAACAATACCCAGATCGTTCAGGTTGGGTTTGACACAGTTGTTGGGACATCCGCCGGCTGCGATTTTAAATTTGTGGGGCAGGGATACATTGTGGTAGTTCTTGTAGAAACGGTTATGAATCTCGTCAGTCAGTGCATATGTATCATAGAGACCATATTGACATGTGGTACCCTTACAGGATACAACAGGACGAACTTTGCTGCCGGTACCGCCGGTTTCAAGTCCTGCTTTCGCAACTTCAGCCTGGAATGCATCGATGTCGTTGTAGTCGATACCGGAGACTTCGATGGTCAGACGGGTGGTCAGCATGATGTGACCGTCACCGTATTTTGCAGCTGCATCAGCAATTGCCCGTGTTTCGTCGGCTGTAATACGGCCGTTTCTGGTGATGATACGGCCATTGAATTTGTTGGTTCCCTTGTGCTGCAGGAAGCCCATTCCTTTCACACGTTTGATATCTTCGGGAGCAAGGGTACATTCTTCATCAGATGCAGGTACTTCACCGTTTTGTTTTGCGATAAAAGCATCCAATACTTCACCGGCCAGAGCAACAGCTCCGGTGCAGCGTGTTTCGGGAGTTTTATATCTGGCAGCCAGTACGGAACATTCGGTACTGCCCATTTTTGCTTCGAATTCTTTTACAAATTCAGCACATAAGGGTCTGAATTCTGCCTGTGGCTTATCACCGTAAAGGTGGCTGAGAACTGCAAGAGCACCGGACAATACACCGCAGGTACCGCCGCATCCGTTGCCGCCGCCGAAACCTAAAAACAGTTTGATGGCTTTTTCGTCCAGATTCAGCTGATATACGTCATTGGCTGCCAGGACAGCAGCTTCTGCACAGTTTTTGTTCAGTGTCTGATAGTAATAAACCATTTTTTCTTTTAACATGTTGATACCTCCGTTTGTATCATGGTGTCTGTTCCTAGTATGACTCCCACTAATTAACTGCCTGTTTCACTGGTTTAAATTTCCATCTGCATCGTTGTCGTCAATCGCCGTAGCCACCGCTACGCCTCATTCCTTCGCCTTGCAGACTGAAAATTTATCCTGTATGAAACAGTTTGTCAATTAGCGTGAGGCATACTAGAACGCCATTGTTTAAAAATAGCATCACGTAAACCGGAAATCTGTAGTACATGCAACCAATGGAAATAATTGCATTCAATATATACTGGTACATCGAAACATAAAAATCAGGCAAGGGAGATGGCTGGTTAATTATTATTCGCTGTACTAGTCTACAGGAAGAAGAACTTCGCAATATTATAGAGGTTAATGCACATGATCAGAATCATGGCACCTTCCAGAAATCTGGTTGCTGTCCGATCGTGAATCTTATAATTGATTCTCCGGCCAATTTCACTGCCGGCAATACCCAGAACAATCATACCCAACAGGCTCCACAAAGAAAAATCCGGAATTCCATTGGTGAAAACAGTTCTTAAAGTACTGGTAAGCTGGCTGAAGAGAATGACATATAAGCTGTTCTGAGCTGCTTTTTTTGCGGGCATATCAAAGAAATAATAGAGCGCAGCGACATTAAAGGGCCCGCCTCCGATTCCGAGAAATGATCCGAGGATACCCAGTATCAGACCAAGCAGGATGATGATGACTGCATTTTCCGTTTTGCGGGGAGTAATACGATCTTTATTGACCGTATAGAAAAAAGTTGCCAGGGTTGCTGCAAAGAGCAGGCAGGCCTGTACGCCGCCCGCTGTATTGGGGTCAGGGAATAATGATGCAACTTTGGTGAAAAGTTCCTTACCGATTACACCGCCGATTGCTGCACTGATTGCCAGAATTGTGGTGTTTTTCAGATCGATGACGGATTCTCGTTTCATCAGTGTTTTTCCCACTGTCCAGCAGGTCATGCAGATTACGGTACATCCGGATAGGAATGTGATGGTTGCTACACTCATAACCCCTGTTGCGTCCAGAACCGGTTTGATAATAATACCACCGCCCATGCCGCAGATCGTGCCGATGCTGCAGGAAAAAAAGGCGACAAGAAAACAGATACTGTAAATCAAAAAGATGCCTCCTCATTGGTATTCATTTACTGCATCAGTATAACACAAATAAAATAGGTGTAAAAGAGAAAAATTCGAAAATCAGTATGTCACAGCATGACAATTAATGGTACAATTGTATGAAAATACGAGTTATTTTATATTTCTGCTTTGGTGGTTCTATCAGAACCGGGCCATTTTCGGTTCAGGATATTCTTTTGGTTTAAACCGGGAGGTTTTCATATGCGGATAACAGATTTATTAATAAAAAACTTCAAATCCATTGGGGATATGCATATTACAGATATTGAAAATGCATTGATTCTGGTGGGAAAGAATAATACAGGAAAAACAGGGGTGCTGGATGCCATCCGCGCGGTCTGCAGGGAATACCGGATCTGTCCGGATGATTTTCAGCGGGATTATCCCAATATTGAGATTGCAGTAACCATCCGGATTTTTGAAAATGATCTGCAGAGTTTTCATGAGGCCGGTCTGGTGAGTTCCTATCGGAATTTTGACAGCTGGTACCGGAAATTCCGGTCGGTATTTCCGTCCTTTGTCAATCAGGAGGGGGAAAAATATACCGGAGATCTGCGCTTTACCTTTGTTGCCAACCGGGATGGCAAAATCCGATATGATGATGGTTTTCGAAAACAGAATGCCAATATCGAGTTCATCCTGCCGACTTTGTATTATATCGACAGCAACAGGGATCTGGAGCAGTTTCAGAGCAATCTGCTGCTGCTTCAGGAAGACCGTCTGCTGCAGATGATGCGGTCTGGCTGCTGCATGTTCAGCACGGCGAAACCCTGTGACCATTGTTTTTCCTGCATCGGGCTGATCAATCAGAAAAAACCGGAGGAACTGAATGCCTTTGAAGCCGCAAAACTTCTGGATTATAAACTGTATCAGCTGAATCTGGACGACTTTTCTGAGCAGTTGAATGCAAACTACCGGAAAAACGGAGGGCAGGATCGGATTGTCTATTCCATGAACCGGGATATCAAACAGATGCTGTCGGTTACTGCAGAAATATATCGGGAAAATCAGAAATCCTGTATGCCAATTGAGCATCTGGGGAAAGGGATGCGCAGTATTTACATGCTGTCACTGCTGGAAACATGTGCTTCTGAAAAACTCCAGAAACCCGGAGTGATTCTGGTGGAAGAACCGGAACTGTTCCTTCATCCCAGACTGCAGAAGATTTCCGGGGATATTCTGTATCGGCTGGCAAGAAATAATCAGGTGGTGTTTTCCACCCATTCGGCAAATCTGCTGCCGGATTTCAACAGCAGGCAGATCCGTCAGATTGTACTGGATCAGAACGGATATTCCAATGTCAGAGCTCATACCAATATCAGCGTAATTCTGGATGATCTGGGTTACAGTGCCGGAGACCTGATGAATGTGGATTTCGTATTTATTGTGGAAGGAAGACAGGATAAAACAAGGCTTCCCCTGCTTCTGGAAAAATATTATTCCGAAATATATGATAAAAACGGCAGGCTTTCCAGGGCCGCAATCATCACCACCAACAGCTGTACCAATATCAAAACCTATGCCAATCTGAAATATATGAACCAGATTTATCTAAAGGATAATTTCCTGATGATCCGGGATGGAGACGGCAAAGATCCGAATGAATTGAAACGTCAGCTGTGCCGTTATTATGAAGAACGGGACCGGGCCGATATTGACAAATTGCCTAGAGTAACCGAAAAAAATGTACTGATTCTTCGGTATTATTCCTTCGAAAACTATTTTTTTAATCCGGAAATCATGGCAAAGCTGGGTGTGATTCCCACACCGGAAGATTTTTACCGGATTTTCTTAATAAAATGGAAGGAATATCTGCACCGTCTGACCAGCGGTGAAAAACTCAGAAATGTAATCGGCAGGGATTTCGAGACGGTGGAGGATGTAAAAAATCATATGGAAGAAATCCGGATTTATCTGCGGGGACACAATCTGTATGATTTGTTTTACGGAAAATTTAAGAAAAAAGAAGAGGAACTGCTTCGAAATTATATTGATCTGGCAGACCGGAATGATTTTAAAGATATTCTGGATGCCATTGACCGTTTTATCTTTTTTGAAGGACGTAAAAAAACAGATTCATCGGACAGTATCCGGTAAAACAACTTTCCAAACTGGATTGAAATATGGTATGATAAAGTCTAATTTACAATAAAGAAGGAGACACTATGGATAGAAACAGACCCAGAGGAAGAGAGAAAAATGTCACCGGCGGAAGCGGTTCCGTTAGCAGACGTGGTGATGGCCTTCATACAGGACCTGTCGGAAGCGGCGGTCGTCCGGGCAGCGGCAGTGGGGGAGGGACAGGTGGAAACCGTTCCGGTGGCGGAAGAAGTCCCATGTCCCTGATCATTTTACTGCTCCTTTTGTTATTTGGAGGAGGCGGCGGACTGGGAGCATTCCTCGGAGGCGGTGGTTCCGGCAGTATTGGTACGAATACAGGCAGCATCGGTTCCGGTTTGCCCGCAGGTACGAGCGGTGCCCTGCTGCAGTCATTGCTGGGAGGCGGTACCGGTACCGCAGGAAGTTCCGGCACAGTCACCGGCGGATGGGACAGAGGCAGCAATACCGGAAAACTGAACCGGAATGTTGTTTCCGGTGCCCGTGAGAAGCGTACAGAAATAAAAGGAGACGGCAGTGATCAGGTTACGATCATGGTATACATGTGCGGTACCGATCTGGAGTCCAGATCCGGTATGGCCACCAGTGACCTGCAGGAAATGGCCAATGCTTCTCTCAGTGACAACGTAAACATTATTGTTTATACCGGCGGATGTACCGGCTGGAAAAACAATATTGTCAGCAGCAAAAAAAATCAGATTTATCAGGTGAAGAAAAACGGCCTTGTCTGTCTGGTGGACAATGCAGGAAATGCATCCATGACAAAACCGGATACCCTGACCGGTTTTATCCAGTGGTGCAATCAGAACTATCCGGCCAACAGAAGAGAACTGATTTTCTGGGATCATGGCGGCGGATCCATATCCGGATACGGCTATGATGAAAAAAATCCGGGCAGCGGATCCATGACCCTTTCCGATATCAATCAGGCACTGAAAAATGCAGGTGTTGCTTTTGATTTCATCGGATTTGACGCCTGTCTGATGGCAACGGTTGAGACGGCACTGATGCTGGATGATTATGCAGATTATATGATTGCTTCGGAAGAAACCGAGCCCGGCGTGGGATGGTATTATACCAACTGGCTGACAGAGCTTTCAGCCGATCCCTCCATGAGCACGCTGGAAATCGGAAAGCGAATAGCCGATGATTTTGTGGATGTCTGTGCGCAGAAATGCCGGGGACAGAAAACCACACTTTCGGTGGTGGATCTGGCGGAAACGGCATATACCATTCCCTCTGCTCTGGCAGATTTCTCCAAAGATACCACAAAACTTCTTGAAAATAAAGAATATAAGACAGTATCCGATGCCCGGGTACAGGCAAGGGAATTCGCCCAGTCCTCAGCCATTGATCAGGTGGATCTGGTTCATCTGGCTGAAAAGATGGGAACCGATGCCGGGGACAGGCTGGCTGATGCGTTATTAAGTGCCGTCAAATATAACCGCACCGCATCCAATATGACCAATGCATACGGTCTTTCCATTTATTTTCCCTATAAAAAGGCTTCCAACGTGGATAAAGCTGTCAATACCTACAAACAGATCGGTATGGATGAAGAATATGCCCGCTGCATTCAGAACTTTGCCAGCATGGAAATCAGCGGACAGGCAGCTGCAGGCGGAACATCCAGTGTATTTCCTTCTTTAAGCGGGATCTCAGGATTGAGCGGGAATACAGGAAGTATATCCGGTGTGAACAGCAGCGATCTTCTGATGCAGCTGCTCGGCAATATGGCACTGGGCCAGATCAGCAATATTTCCGGTCTGAATAGCTCCAACGTGAACTTTTTCAGCGGGAAATCTCTGAATGATGAAGAAATCACAGAATATATTCTGGAGAATCAGTTCCATGGGGATGCACTGGTGTGGACATCGGACAGCGAAGGAACACCGGTGATTGTCCTGCCGGAAGAACAGTGGGAACTGGTACAGAATCTGGAACTGAATGTATATTTTGATGACGGCGAAGGGTATATTGACCTGGGACTGGACAATGTATTTGATTTTAATGATGAAGGAAGTCTGATTGGCACCTATGATGGAACATGGCTGGCAATCAATGGTCAGCCGGTGGCATATTATTATGAAAATACGGTGGATGACGGAGAAAATTACACCATTACCGGTCATGTACCGGCCCTGCTGAACGGAAGCCGTGTGAACCTGATTCTTGTATTTGACAATGAAAATCCCCATGGATATATTGCAGGTGCTTCTTCCGATTACAGAAACGGGGAAACAGATACCATTGCAAAGAATATGCAACAGCTGCAGCCCGGTGACAAACTGGATTTTCTCTGTGATTACTATACCTATGAAGGAGAATATCAGGACAGTTATTATCTGGGCGAACAGATGACGGTTACCGATTCCATGGAAATCAGCAACATTGACATTGAAAAGGAAAACTGTTCTGCATTGTACCGTTTCACGGATATTTATAATAATCAGTACTGGACCGGTGAAATGCAATAAAGAAAAAAACAACAATAGCAGGAAAAGGAAAATATGAAGACCATTGAAGTAGAAGAACTGGAGCATTTACAGGCAGATTCGATTCAGCTGATTGATGTGCGGTCTGCGGAAGAAGTTGCCCGGGGAGCCATTCCCGGTGCAGTCAATATGCCCGGCAGCGGATTTGATCAGGATTTTGATAAAGAAGCTGCCAAACTGGATCGGGACAGACCGGTATACCTCATTTGCCATTCCGGCAGAAAGTCAGCAGAAATCGGTGAAGATCTGGAAGAAAAAGGCTTCGACGTGATTAACGTGAAAGGTGGTTATCGTGCCTGGCTGTGCATGAACCTGGAGCGGCAGCAGGCACGTATCACCGAAGAGGAGCGGACAATCAGAAGAAAGGAAATCGAACGCAGCATCATAAAAAAGTACCGCAAATCCATCTGGAGAGGATTTACAAAAGGGGTAACCCGCTATAAACTGATAGAGGAAGGCGATAAAATTGCAGTCTGTATTTCCGGTGGCAAGGACTCCATGCTGATGGCCAAGCTGTTTCAGGAAATTCAGCGCCATGGCAAATTTCATTTTGATCTTGTTTTTCTCTGCATGAATCCCGGATACAATGAGGAGAACTGGAAAATCATTGAAAACAATGCGGATATTCTGGGTATCCCTCTGACGGTATTTCACAGTGATATCTTTGACATTGTGGCAGATGTGGATAAGAATCCCTGTTATCTCTGTGCCAGAATGCGAAGAGGTTTTCTGTATGCCCATGCAAAGGAACTGGGCTGCAACAAGATTGCATTGGGACATCATTTTGATGATGTCATTGAAACCATTCTGATGGGAATGCTGTACAGCGGAAAAGTGGAAACCATGATGCCCAAGCTTCACAGCCAGAACTTTGAAGGGATGGAACTGATCCGTCCCATGTATATGATCAAAGAAGAGGATATCAAATCCTGGAGAGATTACAATGATCTCCATTTTATCCAGTGTGCCTGCCGTTTTACGGAGCATTGTGCAACCTGCGGCGGAACGCAGCCTTCCAAGCGGGAAGAAATGAAAAAACTGATTGCTGAATTCCGCAAAACCAGTGATGTGATTGACACCAATATTTTCAACAGTGTCCAGAATATCAATCTGCAGACAGTTATTGGTTATCATAAAGGAGATTGGTCCTACAATTTCCTGGATGACTATAATGATAAATAAAGGTAAATACCAACCAGGTTTTACCAACGAATGAATACCAACCAAGGAGGCTTATTGCTATGAATTTTGTGTTTATTTCCCCACACTTTCCCCACACATACTGGAACTTCTGTGACCGACTGAAACGCAACGGCGTAAATGTACTGGGTATCGGTGACTGCCCCTATGATGAACTTTCACAGGAAGTAAAGAATTCACTGAATGAGTATTATAAAGTGAATTCTCTGGAAAATTATGATGAAGTGTTCCGTGCAGTTGCATTTTTCTCATTTAAATACGGAAAAATCGACTGGCTGGAATCCAACAACGAATACTGGCTGGAGCAGGATGCAAAGCTGCGGACAGACTTTAATATTACCACAGGTGTTCAGACGGATGCAATTGGAGCTTTTAAGAGCAAATCTGCCATGAAGCCTTTTTATGCAAAGGCCGGTGTTCCCACTGCACGTCATCATAAAGTAACAACTTATGAGGCTGCGAAAGAATTTCTGGATACCGTGGGCGGATTTCCTGTGATTGTAAAACCGGATATCGGTGTCGGTGCGGCGGATACATGGAAGCTTTCCGAAGAGAAGGATCTGGACTGGTTTTTTGCCAATAAGCCGGAAGTTCCCTATGTAATGGAAGAATTTATTGAAGGTAATATTTTTTCCTATGATGCCATCACCGATTCCAATTGTGAACCGTTGTTTGAATCCATGACAGCATGGCCGCCGTCCATTGCAGATATTGTCAATGAACAGCTGGAGCTGAGTTATTATACGGTTGATAAGGTACCGGAAACACTTCAGAAGCTGGGCCGTGCAACCGTGAAATCCTTCGGTGCAAAGAGCCGTTTTGTTCATCTGGAATTTTTCCGCATGGAAAAAGAACGCAAGGGTCTTGGTAATGTGGGTGATTTTGTGGGTCTGGAAGTCAATATGCGTCCCGCAGGCGGATACACACCGGATATGATGAATTATGCACATAGTCTGGATGTTTACCAGATCTGGGCAGATATGGTGGCATTCGATGAGAGACGATTCCCTGAAAACGGTGACGACCATTTCTGCGTATATGCAAGCCGTCGTGATCAGCATCGTTATAAACACAGCCATGAAGAGATTCTGGAAAAATACGGCAGTCAGATTGTTATGTGTGAGAGAATTCCGGATGTCCTGTCGGGTGCCATGGGCAATCAGATGTATACCGCCCATGCAGCAGATCAGCAGGCAACGGATGAATTTATCCATTTTGTATTAGAGAGGGCGTAAGCGGAAAGGTCAAATTGGGGTGAGCAAAAAAGCGGAAGATCCGCAGAGCAGAAGGAAATGTACCGGGAGTACATTAAAGGAGAAGGGAGAATATGAAAATAACGGACAGGACGAAGAATCTGGCTGTATCAGGGGAACATACAGCAATGATTGTCAATGCAGACGGCAGCAGAGAAGAAAAAGATATGCCGATTGTAAAAGAACATTTTATTGATCTGATCATCAATGAGCAGCTGGCTGCAAAACTGGTGTGTACACCATCTAACCTGCAAGAGATGATTATCGGACGTATGACGGCAGAAGGTTACATACAAAGCATGGAAGATGTGGAAAGCCTGTATATCTGTGAATACGGAAGCAAGGCAAAGGTATTCCTGAATGGAAAAACCGAGCTGGTAAAAACCATTGAAAATGAACCGACCTGCTGTACCGGCAATCAGGTATTCCTGGCCAATGTGAAGGGCGATCATCTGAAACGGCTGGAGCCGGCAGAATGGAAGGACGAGTGGATTTTCAATCTGGCCAATGCATTTGCCAGTGAGTCCAGAATTCACAGATCCACCAAAGGTACCCACTGCTGTTATCTTGGGGTCGGCAATGAAGTTTTATATGCTGCAGAGGATATCGGCAGACACAACGCCATGGATAAGGCGATTGGTTATGCTGTGATGAATCATCTGGATCTGCATAAATGCATTTTGTATACCACAGGCCGTGTTCCCACCGATATGATAAAAAAGGCAGTGGGTGCAGGGGTTCCCATTCTGGTATCCAAGGCAGTTCCTACAGACCAGGCAATCGAAATGGCAGCGTATTATAATCTGACTCTGATCTGCAAAGCATGGCCGGATCGATTTGAAATTTTTCATGAAGCAAAATAATCGGATGCGGATGGTCCGTGCCCAGGGGGTACGGACTATTTTTTAATCTCCGCAGATATCGATTTGAATTGATCCGGCAGATATATGATATTAAAAAAAAATTCACTTGACAATTGAAGCTTACAGTACTATAATACATACAATTCTTATAAAACATACGGATTTACTAGGAAATGAAAGGAGCACAGATATGGCTAAGATTTATAAGGGTATGCTGGATCTGATTGGCAATACACCACTGGTGGAAGCCGGCAATATTGAAAAGGATCAGGAACTGGAGGCAAGACTTCTGATCAAACCGGAGTATTTTAATCCGGCAGGCAGTGTGAAGGATCGTATCGCAAAAAACATGATTGAAGATGCAGAGGCAAAGGGACTGCTGAAAGAAGGTTCCGTTATTATCGAACCCACATCAGGCAATACCGGTATCGGTCTTGCAGCAATTGCAGCAGTGAAAGGATATCGCATTATTCTGACCATGCCTGAAACCATGAGTGTGGAAAGACGCAATATCCTGAAGGCATATGGTGCGGAAATTGTTCTGACAGAAGGTGCAAAGGGTATGTCCGGTGCCATTGCAAAGGCAGAGGAGCTACAGAAAGAAATTCCGAACAGCGTGATAGCAGGTCAGTTTGTCAATCCTGCAAATCCGGCAGCCCATCGTTCTGCCACCGGTCCTGAAATCTGGGAGGATACCGATGGAGAAGTGGATATTTTTATTGCCGGTGTGGGCACAGGCGGTACCCTGACAGGTGTGGGTGAATATCTGAAGTCAAAGAAACCGGAAGTAAAGATCATTGCTGTGGAACCCGCTACCTCACCTGTTCTTTCCACAGGAAAAGGCGGTCCTCACAAGATTCAGGGTATCGGTGCAGGTTTCGTACCAGAGGTATTAAATACCGGAATCTATGATGAGATCATCACCATTGAAAATGAAGATGCATTTGCAACTTCCAAATTACTGGCTAAGAAAGAAGGAATGCTGGTGGGTATTTCTTCCGGAGCAGCACTAAAAGCCGGCATTGATGTGGCAAAACGCCCTGAAAATAAAGGTAAAACAATCGTTGTACTGCTGCCTGATTCAGGTGACAGATACTATTCGACTCCTCTTTTTACGGAATAAATGAGACCGGATGCTGTGAAACAGTTTTCGTTCCTTTATTCAAACTCTTTTTTCCCAAATCACCAAATGGTAAAAGGAAAACAGCCGGAGATAAACATCCCGGCTGTTTTTCTTTGCATATGTTCTCCATATTTACAGGTTATAAAATTCTTTGATCTGTCCGCAGATAATGGCCATCAGACGGCTGCGGGCTTCCACACTTGCCCATGCGATATGCGGAGTGATGAGAAGCCGGCGGCTGTCTTTGATTTCTGCAAGCGGATTATCCGAAGACATGGGTTCTGCGGAAAGGACATCCAGTCCGGCTGCAGCGATTTTTCCCTGTTTCAGAGCATCTGCCAGTGCCTGTTCCCGGATAATGGGCCCCCGTCCCAGATTCAGAAGGATGGCAGAAGGTTTCATTCTGCTGAGGGCTTCCGCATCCACAATTCCCTCTGTGTATGAATTTAAAGGTGCATGAATGGACAGAATATCCGATGTGGTCAGGAGCGTGTTAAAATCAACCTGTTCATATCCTTTCTGTGCAGGAGCACCGGAGGCAGAATAGTAGATCACATGACAGCCAAAGCATTCTGCAATGTCTGCAACCCGACGTCCGATGGCACCCAGTCCCAGAATTCCCCAGGTTTTTCCACTCAGTTCATGGAAGGTTTCTGCAAAATGAGTAAATATACGGTCATTGATATATGCACCGGATTTCACGTAGTTGTCATAGTAGCTGAGTTTTTCCAGAAGATAGAACAGCATGGCAAAGGTATGCTGGGCAACAGATTCTGTGGAGTAACCGGCCACATTCCGCCATTCAATTCCTCTTTCAGCGAGATATTCCTTATCCAGATTATTGGTTCCGGTGGCTGTTACGCAGACCAGTTTCAGATGATCTGCGCTGCCGATCGTATCTTTATTAATGGGAATTTTATTGATAACAAGAACATCTGCATCTGCAGATCGTTCCAGACATTCTGCCGTGTTGGAAAAAGAGTAACGGATGACTTCTCCCAATTCTTCAAATTGTGAATAATCAATATCTTCTCCCAGTGTGTTGGCATCCAGAAATACAATCTTCATAGGGGACTCCTTTATCATCATATCAAAATCGTGCAGGGAAATGGTTTAACCTGCATTCTGATGGAAATTTTTACTCAGTATAGCAGATGGAAGCAAAGACTGTAAATGCACATTTTTTAATATTTCGTAAAAATCCGGACACAAAATATTCATAGTATTTTTCCATGATTCATGCTATAATAAAATCTGAGACTTTTGCTGACTGTGATTTCTGCTGAGCAGAGCAAAACCGGCAGATGTCTTCGACTTTTATAATTGGTGATGTCTGCGTAATCAGACATTTCCTTTTGAAAAGAAAGGATGCGGCGTATGATCAATAATGATAAGGTCAGATTGATGACCAGGATTCAGTTATTTGAAAATCGTGAGAAAGAATCAGTAAAGGTAAGTCGCTATTTTCAGATGGATTATCTGGTGATGCATATGATCCGATCACTGTTTGCATATATTGTATTGTTCTGTATGGTTCTGCTCTTTATTCTTTGTTATAACTGGGAAGAAGTACTGACGCAGGTGAAACCTGAAATGTTGCTTCAGTCCGGAATGTGGATATTGATCGGTTTTCTGGCACTGATGATTCCATCCATGATTGTTTCCTATATTTCATTTTGGTTCTGTTACAGAAGAGGCTGCAAAAAAATCAGAAATCATGTTTCAGATCTAAAAAAACTGCAGGAATTCTATTCGGAAGAAGGGAATTGACATATTACATATAGAAAGGCGGTTGCATTGTGACTTCATCACTTACACCTGTTTTTGAATTAAGAGATAAACTGATCCGATTGTATGCAAAGCGATCCAAATGGATTCAGGCACTGATTCGATTTGTTTCAGCATTTCTCATGCTGCAGACGATTAATACCCAGATCGGCTATATTCCGGAAATAATGTCTCTTCCGGTTATTTTGGGAATCAGTCTGGTTTGCTGTATTTTGCCCTGGTCGGTAATCAGCATTCTGATGTGTGTTCTGGTTGTGCTGGAATTCCTGAAGGTTTCCGTTATTGTAACGGGATTCTGTCTTTTTATCCTGCTTTGTATGCTGATGGTGGATCTGATGTTTGCTCCGGGCTATAATTTTATCATATTTTTTGTTCCGCTGGCATTTTTTCTGAAACTGCCTTTTCTGGTACCGTTGATTCTGGGGCTGGCAGCACCTCTGACAGCTGTTATTCCGATGCTGTTTGGTCTGCTGATGCATTTTATGATCAGTTATGTCAGCTCAACGGCGGGAATTCTGGCAGATACGGCACAGTCTGTCGGCATGTATGAAAAATTTGTCCAGATGATAGAAGGTGTTTTCAAAAACCAGAATCTGCTTGTATTTGCAATTGCATTTTCCTTTACTGCTGCTGCGGTATATCTGCTGCGCAGACTTTCTGTCAATTATGCATGGATGATTGCGGTTGCAGTTGGTTCTGTTCTGGATCTTGTTCTTGTGCTGTTTGGAATTGCCACATATACAGGAGGAACCATATCGGTTTCTGCAGTGATTATCGGCAGTGTCATTTCCGGCCTGATTGCACTTGCAGTCCAGTTTATGATTTTTTCAGTGGATTATAAACAGACGGAATATGTTCAGTTTGAGGATGATGACTATTATTATTATGTCAAGGCAATACCGAAGGTCAAGGTTGCTGACAGAGAGTATGATAAAAAGGATTTTACAGAAATAGATTCTGCACCGACTGAAGAATAACAGACGGGATGCGAATTTCGTAGATGTGATCAGAAAAGAGGGAGGATATGCGGTTAGCAGCCGAATTTATTTATAACCATTTCAACATTTTAATTCCGTATATCAGAATCATTGATATCATTCAGATTCTGCTGATCACCATTTTGCTTTTTAATCTGATTCTGTGGCTTCGCAATACCAAGGCATGGAATTTGCTGAAGGGTATTTTTGTTCTGCTTTTGTTTTATCTCATCGCCGTGATTCTGGACATGACCGTTATTGTATGGATGGTCAACGCCTGTCTGAGTGTTTTTATCATGGTATTTGTCATTGTTTTTCAGCCTGAATTCCGACAGGTACTGGAACGTCTGGGAAGCAATATGAGCGGGGCCAGAGGCAGTAATTTTCTGACCAGAATTCTTCCTCTGGATTTTGGAAATCAGGAGGATGAAGAGGCATTTACCAAACAGACGGCAATGGAAATTCTGAATGCCGTATTTGCCATGGCATCGGTGAAAACAGGTGCCCTGATTGTCATTCAGAAATCCATGCCGATTGCCCATTATGTACAGCGATGGGGAACCAATCTGGATGCACTGGTCGGCAGTGAACTTCTGATCAATATATTTGAAAAGGATACACCGCTTCATGATGGAGCCGTTGTTATTATAGGAAATCGGATTGCAGCAGCCAAGTGCTTTCTGCCTTTGAATGAAATGGAAGGCATCAGTTCAAGACTGGGAACCAGACATCATGCGGCAGCCGGTATCAGTGAGATAACAGACAGTCTTACTATTATAGTATCGGAGCAGACGGGTCGTGTTTCTGTCACCAAAGGGGGACGGATTTATACGAACCTGGATAGAAAGAGTCTGGAAAAGGAATTGCTGGAATTGTGCAGAAAAGAGAATGAATCCTCTCCAAGAAGTGTCTGGAAACGGGGAAAACAGAAACAGAATCAGCAGACGGGAGGACTGAATGAACAAAAATTTCACAGGTAAATGGGTTCTGTTTGCGATTTCATTTGTTGTAACCTGCCTGATCTGGTATGCGGTTATATCCAGTGATGATCCCAAAATCAGTATTTCATTGGGAAGTATTGCGGTGGAACTGGAAAATGGAGATTCTTTGCATGAAAAGGGTCTGGCTTATTATGTGGAATCCGACGAAACAATTTCGGTGACAGTCTCTGTTTCGCAAAAGAAGGGGTGGCTGGTAAAACCGAACGATATTCAGCTGACCGCAGATCTGAAAAAGGCAGAGGAGGGAACAAACACAGTATATGTGCAGGCTCAGATTGTGAACAACCAGTCCATAATTGGCAATAATTATAAACTTGCCAGAAATTATGTGACAATCCGCACAGAAAAACTGGTGGAAAAAACAATTCCCATTCAGGTTGATACATCAGGAATACCTGGTGACGGGCTGAAGGCAGGAAAGTGTATCCTGAGTCAGGAAAGCATGACAGTCAGAGTTCCGGAGTCTTTTAAAGAAAATGTGGATTGCGCCCGCGGTACAGTGGATGTTTCTTCTCTGGAAACGGACTTTGAAGGAGAAATACCGCTGGTCTTTTATGATGAGGATGGTCACGAAATTGACTGTGAAGCAAAGCAGGTATTGCCGGAGAAGAATTCCGTTTTTGTGAAGGTTCCGGTGGGGATCGTTAAGGATATCGATATTGAAATTCCGGAAGAGCAGAAAAGCTACGGAAAAGGGTATCGATGCACAATGCTGGAATCGGAACGATCTTCTCAGAAAGTAATCGGAACAGAGGAAAGTCTGGCGGATTTTAATAAAATTGTGATTACCGCAGAAGCTCTTGAACTGAATCGGAAAACAGAATCTTTTCAAACAGAAATGGATTTGTCCGAATACCTGCCGGAAGGTGTTGCTGTATACGATCCGGCAGAGAGAAAACTTAAAATTGATGCTGTGGTTGAAAAACTGGAAACCAGGACCTGTTCCATTCCGGTTTCTCAGATCCGCTTTGAAAATCTGGCAGATGGATATCAGGCGGAAGCGGCAGAAAACGCCGCGATTGTTGCCGAGGTTGAAGGCCTTGCTTCTGAACTGAGCCGGCTGACTTCGGAGGCCGTCAATCTGATTGCAGATATGCAGGGCTGCAATCCGGGAATCTGGCACAGAAATGTCAGTATTGAACTGAATACAGAACTGATTTCAGACCATGTGGTTCTTCTGACGGAAAGCAGAAAAGTTAAGATAAGAGTGGAAGAAAAGTCGTAAAAAACAGGGGGAGAAACGGATGCTGAGCGGTATGGGCGTTTCAGGCAGGATCGTCATGGGAACTGCAGTGAAACTGGAGAGTGAACAGCTTTCAGAACTGGATAAGTATCTGGAAAGAACAGAAGAAGATATTATATTAATCACACCGGAGCTGACGGTCCAGGACGTAATAAAGTTCGATCGTTATCCGGTGGTTGGTTTTGTTACGGAAACCGGCGGTTTTAATTCCCATCTGGCAATTCTTGCCAGACGCATGGAACTGACCGCTGTTCTGAGTGTACCCGGCTGCATGGACTTTGTGACAGATGGAGATTATCTGATTCTGGATGGGATAGAAGGAAATCTGGTGGTGAATCCCCGCAGGATTACCATTGAGAATTATCAGAAGATAATTCAGAAGCTTTGCGAAGATGATAATCGGATCCGTTCTCTAGTTGGTAAAGACACAGTGACAAAGGACGGGTTTCAGGTCTGTCTGATGGGAAATATTGACAACGAAACCGATGCCGGAAAAGTCTGTGAAAACGGCGGAGAAGGTGTGGGGCTTTTCCGTACAGAGAATCTGTATACGGTAAGAGAATCCCTTCCCACGGAAGAAGAGCAATTTGAGATATACCGGAAAATTGCAGAAAAAATGGATGGAAAGCCGATTACAATCCGTACACTGGATGCGGGCGGCGATCATCCGATTTCCTATCTGGAGATGGAGCAGGAAGAAAATCCGTTTCTGGGATGTCGTGGAATCCGATACAGTTTTCGAAGAAGTGACATTTTTAAAACCCAGTGCAGAGCCATTCTCCGTGCCAGTGCATATGGAAAATTCCGTATTCTGCTGCCGATGCTGTCATCACTGGCAGAACTGCGCAGAGCACGTACGATTATTGCTTTGATCCGGGAAGAACTGGATCAGCAGAAAATAGCATATGACAGAGAGCTTCCGGTGGGAGTTATGATCGAAACACCGGCAGCCGTCTGGCTGGCAGATCATTTTGCCAAAGAAGCAGATTTTCTGAGCATCGGCACCAATGATCTGACCCAATATACGATTGCAGCCGACAGGGGCAATAAACAGATTGCTAAACTGTATTCTCATTATCATCCTGCAGTGCTGCGAAGTATTGAGCATGTGGTGAAATGCTGCCGAAAGGAAAATACACCCGTATCCATTTGCGGTGAAGCAGCGGGAGATGCCAGACTGCTTCCCCTTTTATTCCTGTATGGAGTGGATGAACTGAGTGTCAGTCCGACTGCGATTCTGCAGACCAGACAGCAGATCCGTTCTCTGGATCTGAGACAGTACCGGGGAATTCTTGCTTCCATGAATAATCTCAGTACGATTGAAGAAACAGAGTCTTGTCTGGATGCTTTTTCAGCCACGATATAAATTACTATACAGCAGACATTCGTAATTCGGATGAATAGTAAAAAAATCGGTTGGCAAGTAAAGCAAATTATGTTATAATTATTCATTGCAGTGTACTCACTGCGTTTAATATGCAATGATTCTGTTTTCTGCTGCAGATGGTCAGTATACTGAGCGGGCAGTTTAAAACAGTGAAGATTAAAGGAGGATACACACGATGAGTGTAACAGTTGAAACATTAGAAAAGAATATGGCTAAACTGACCGTTACCGTAGCTGCTGACAGAATTGAAGAGGCAATGCAGAACGTTTATCAGAAAAATAGAAGCAGATACAGTGTACCCGGTTTCAGAAAGGGTAAAGTATCCCGTACCATGCTGGAAAAGATGTATGGCAAGGGTCTGTTCTTTGAAGATGCAGTGAATGAGGTTATGCCTTCCGCATATGCTGATGCAGTGGAAGAAAGCGGTCTGGATATTGTTTCCGAACCCAGCCTTAATTTCGTACAGACAGAACCCGGTAAGGATCTGATTTTTACAGCAGAAGTAGCTGTAAAGCCTGAAGTTGTTCTTGGACAGTACAAGGGTCTGGAAGTAGAAAAGGCTGATCTGAATGTAACCGAAGAAGAAGTTCTCGCAATCATTAAGAGAGAACAGGAAAAGAATGCGGTAAACAAGAACGTTGAAGATCGTGCTGTTCAGGATGGCGATATCGCTACCATCGATTTTGAAGGTTTTGTTGACGGTGAAGCATTTGAAGGCGGAAAGGGTACCGACTATCCTCTGACAATCGGTTCCGGTACATTCATTCCCGGTTTTGAAGAGCAGATCATCGGTCATGAACTGAATCAGGAATTTGATGTTAACGTTACATTCCCCGAAGATTATCAGGCAGAAAACCTGAAGGGCAAAGCTGCTGTATTTAAGTGTACAGTAAAGAAGATCGAAGAAAAGGAACTGCCGGAGCTGGATGATGAATTCGCAGCAGAAGTATCCGAATTCGATACAATGGATGCTTACAAAGCACACGTAAAATCAGCTGAAACAGAAAAGAAGACAGTTGCTGCTGAGCGTGCAAAAGAAGAAACTGTAATCAACAAGGCTGTAGAAAATGCGCAGATGGATATTCCGGAAGCTATGGTTGACACAGAAGCAAAGAATATGATCAGAGAATTTGCAGATCGTCTGTCAGGCCAGGGTCTTTCCATGGAACAGTACCTTGAATACTTCGGACAGACCGAAGAAGGTATGAAAGAACAGATGAAACCCAACGCATTAAAGAGAATTCAGTCCAGACTGGTTCTGGAAGCAATTGCCAAGGCAGAAGCATTCGAAATCACAGAAGAAGAAATCGATGCAGAAGTTGCCAAGATGGCTGCTCAGTATCAGATGGAAGCAGATCAGGTTAAGTCCATGGTTAATGTGGATTTACTGAAAGAAGATATTGCTTATAATAAAGCTAGCAAGTTATTAGTTGACGAAGCTAAGGAAGTTTAAGAAATATATTCTGTTGCGGTTGGATGAAAACCAGTGCAGTTGATTCAGTGTGATGCTGAATCATGAACAGGATATGTATTCTGGAAAGGATGGTTTTATTTATGCCGGTTATTCCTTATGTAGTAGAAACAACCAGAAATGGTGAAAGATCCAGTGATATTTATTCAAGACTGTTAAAAGAGAGAATCATTTTTCTGGATTCCCAGGTTACTGACGAATCTGCCAGTGTAATCGTTGCGCAGCTTCTTTTCCTGGAATCCGAGGATATGACCAAAGATATCAGTCTGTACATCAACAGTCCCGGTGGTTCCGTTACAGCCGGCATGGCAATCTATGATACCATGCAGTATATTAAATGTGACGTTTCAACCATCTGTATCGGTATGGCTGCAAGTATGGGTGCTTTCCTGCTTTCCGGCGGTGCAAAAGGTAAGAGATTTGCACTTCCCAATGCAGAAATCATGATTCATCAGCCTTCCGGCGGTGCACAGGGACAGGCTACCGATATCAAGATCGTTGCAGATCGGATTATCGAAACACGTAAAAAACTGAATGAAATTCTGGCAGCCAATACAGGTCAGCCTCTTTCTACTATTGAAGTGGATACAGAAAGAGATCACTATATGACTGCAGAGGAAGCTAAGGAGTACGGTCTGATTGACGCTGTGCTCGAAAGAAGATAAGATACCGTTTCCAGTAGAGAAACTGCCGGTGCCTTAAACTGGCACCGGCAGATTTTGTATTTTCAGTTGTCAGGAATTAAGAGTAGAAAGTGCGGTATTATTCATGGCCAATAAATTTGATGATAGAATTAGATGTTCCTTCTGTGGCAGAACACAGGATAAAGTCAGACAGCTTCTGGCTTCCGGGATCGTTGAGAACACATTTATCTGTGACCGTTGTGTGGATGAGTGTTCGGAAGTTCTGAACGGAAAGCTGGATGAGTTTGATGATTATAATGATTTCAGTGACTATGGATCGGACAATGAAATCAATCTGCTGAAACCGAAGGAAATCAAACATTACCTTGACGAATATGTAATCGGACAGGAAGAAGCAAAAAAAGTTCTTGCTGTTTCTGTTTACAATCATTATAAAAGAATCTATTCCCATGTTTCCGAGGATGGAGTGGAGATTCAGAAAAGCAATATTCTGATGCTTGGTCCCACAGGTTCCGGTAAGACATTTCTTGCCCAGACCCTTGCCAGACTGCTGAATGTGCCCTTTGCAATTGCAGATGCCACAGCACTGACAGAAGCCGGATATGTGGGTGAAGATGTGGAAAACATTCTTCTGAAACTGATTCAGGCTGCTGACGGTGACATTTCCAGAGCAGAACATGGTATCATATACATTGATGAGATTGATAAGATCACGAAGAAATCAGAAAATGTTTCCATTACCCGTGATGTTTCAGGTGAAGGTGTACAGCAGGCGCTGTTAAAGATTCTGGAAGGTACCGTTGCAAGTGTACCCCCCCAGGGAGGAAGAAAACATCCTCATCAGGAGATGTATCAGATTGATACAACCAATATCCTGTTTATCTGCGGCGGTGCTTTTGATGGTCTGGAAAAAATTATTGAAAATCGTATGGGCAGCAATTCCATCGGATTCAATGCAGAAGTACATGAGAAAAACAATGCAGATGCAATTCATCTGCTGAAAGAGGTACTGCCTCAGGATCTGACCCGTTTTGGTCTGATTCCGGAGTTTGTGGGCCGTGTTCCGGTGGTTGTTACGCTGGATCTTCTGGACAGGGAAGCTCTGGAACGGATTCTGACAGAACCGAAAAATGCAATTACCAGACAGTATAAGAAACTGCTGGAAATGGATGGGGTGTCCCTTGAGTTTACTCCGGAAGCAATTGGGGAAATTGCTGTACGTTCTCAGGAACGGAAAACCGGTGCAAGAGGCCTTCGGTCCATTATGGAGAAGATCATGCAGAACGTAATGTATGAGATTCCTTCCGATGACAATATTGGTAAATGCCTGATTACAAAAGAGGTGGTTGATGGAACCGGTGAACCCGAGCTGACCTATCGCACCGATCTGGTGGAAGCAGCAGAGGATCCGACCAGTGCCTGATCAGCCATGGGGAAGGCAGAATTCTATGAATAAGACCAGGATTGATACAGATTCTGTATCAGTCCTGATTACGAGGAGAAGTTTGAATGAATGTTCCTGTTATTGCCTTAAGAGGATTGACAGTGTTGCCCGGTCAGGTTGTTCATTTTGATGCCGGACGAAAAATATCGATTGAAGCGGCACAGAAGGCTATGGCTTCCGGGCAGAAAGTTCTTCTGACATTGCAGAAGGATATTTCAGTGGAAGAACCTGAATTTGATGACCTTTGTTCAATTGGTACATTGGCAAGGGTTAAGCAGCTGATCAAGATGCAGGATAATGTACTGCGTATTATGGTCGAAGGGCTGGAGCGTGTAGAATTAATAAGTCTGGAAACAAACGGTACCTATCTGACTGGTGAGATAGAGTTCAAACCCCG
>JALETI010000152.1 GCA_022781515.1 Lachnospiraceae bacterium | reverse complement strand
AATTGATTAAAAGTGTCGAAAAAAGTGAATAAAACCGTTTTTTTGCGATGTAATACTCTTGACAAAGAATATTTAATTTGTTATTATACATGTAACATTTTTGTAATAAATTAAACAGAATGTTAACAACATAAACGATTTTTGTAAAACTTAAATCAGCTTAATTTTTTGGAGGAAGTTATGACAAAGCTTGGTAAAACAGCAGCAGCTGCCATGAAGGTTGCCTGTCTTTCAGGATGTTTTGTTCTGGCAAACCCTTATACGGTTCATGCAGCAGAACTGGTGAATACATCCAGAGACAGCGTCAGTCTGAATCAGAATCGCGAAGTTGCAGGCTTAGCCGCGGTTATGTCAGGAGATTTTTCTTTTAAAATCACTGACACACAGAATGCAGAATCCAGTTCTGTGGCTGAAGAAAGTTCTGATGCAAATCAGTCCGAAACAGCAGATGGTGCAGTAGCAGTTACTGCAGCAGCTGAAGAAGAAAAAACAGTATTAACAGCAAATGTAGATAATTCACTGAATATACGTCAGAATCCCAGCGAAGATGCTGAAATCGCAGGAAAGCTTTTCAGAGGCTGTACTGCAGAAGTGGTATCTGAGAATGAGGGATGGTATGAGATCACATCCGGTGATGTAACCGGCTGGGTCAGCAAAGAGTATACAAAGACAGGTTCAGAAGCAGAAGCCCTGCTGACAGAAATCAATCCTTCTGTTGCAACTGTAACTGCAAAAACACTGAATCTGAGAGAACAGGCATCCACTAAATCCGATGTGGTATCCGTACTGGATAAGGATTCTTCCTTTATGGTTCTCTCTGCCGATGATGAATGGGTTCATGTGCGTTACACAACCAATCTGGATGGTTATGTAAGTGCAGAGTATGTAACCGTTACAGAAGGTGCCGGTCAGGCAGTTTCTTCTGAAGTTCTGAAGGCATACGCTGAAATGGCAGACGAAAAGGAAGCCGAAAGAGTTGCTGAAGAAGAAGCGGCAAGAGCAGCAGAGGCTGCAAAGAAGGCAGCTGCAGAAAAAAAAGCAGCAGAAGCCGCAAAGAAAACAGCAGCAAAGAAAACAGCAGCAAAGACAACAACATCCACAAAGAAGACTTCATCTTCAGCTTCTTCATCTGTAAGTGCTGACAATGTAACACTGCTTGCAGCAATCTGTGAATATGAAGCAGGTACCAATTACGATGGTTGTGTTGCTGTTGCAAACGTGGTACTGAACCGTGTACGCAGTTCCAAATATCCCGGATCCATCAAGGCCGTTATTTACCAGAAAGGTCAGTTCGGCAATGTGGCAAACGGTGGTTTAAATAAAATCCTGAACAGAGGACCGAAATCCACCTGTATTAAGGCGGCAAAGGCTGCACTGGCAGGTACCAATAACGTGGGAAGCAGATTACAGTTCCGTGCAGCAAGAACAGTGAATCCTTCATCCTATAAGAATTCAGTTGTAATCGGAGGAAACTGTTTCTTCTAAGACAGACAAACGGCAGATCGGCCGATCATATATAGATTCTGATTCATAACAGGGCGTCGTGAAAACGGCGCCTTTTTTCTTACTGTTAACAATAATGTAATAAAACTTTATTTGCTATTTTAATCAGTCAATGCTAAACTGGTTCATAACAAACAGCATTTGGAAAGGAGTTTTGAGATGGAAGCAATTTACTGGCTGCTTCTTTGTGTACTCCTGATCGGTGTGGAATTAGCCACGATGGGTTTGACAACGATCTGGTTTGCAGCAGGTGCATTTGCAGCATTTATAGCTGCCAATCTGGGCGGCAATTTATTTATTCAGCTTCTGATTCTGATCGCCGTTTCGGTGATTCTCCTGATTTTCACCAGACCGCTGGCAGTGAAGTATCTGAACAGCCGGACCGTGAAAACCAATGTGGAGAGTCTGGTCGGAAGAAGTGCAGTTGTTACAGAAGATATTGATAATCTGCAGAATAAGGGTCTGGCAAGTATCAACGGTCAGATCTGGACGGCACGGAGCCTTGATGATCATATCGGTTATGTGCAGGGAGAGCAGGTTGATATCGTCGAAATACGCGGCAACAAACTGATTGTCCGCAAACATATTCAGGAGGTATAGATATGAGATTTGGCGTGTTACTGATTATTCTTCTTCTTGTGATTATCATTTCGTCCTGCATTACTATCGTTCCGCAGGCGAAGGCAATGGTAATCGAAAGACTGGGCGGTTATCTGACCACATGGTCAGTTGGTATCCACTTTAAGGTACCTTTTATTGACCGGATTGCAAGAAAAGTAAACATGAAGGAGCAGGTTGTGGATTTCCCTCCTCAGCCGGTTATCACAAAAGACAATGTAACTATGCAGATTGATACGGTTGTATTTTTCCAGATTACTGACCCCAAGCTGTATGCTTACGGTGTTGAAAATCCGCTGATGGCCATTGAAAATCTGACAGCGACAACCCTTCGTAACATTATCGGCGATCTGGAACTGGATCAGACACTGACATCAAGAGAACTGATCAACAGCCATATGCGCAGTGCTCTGGATGAAGCAACGGATCCCTGGGGTATCAAGGTGAACCGTGTGGAACTGAAAAACATCATTCCTCCCAGAGAGATTCAGGATTCCATGGAGAAGCAGATGAAGGCAGAGCGCGAACGCCGTGAAAAGATTCTTCAGGCAGAAGGTGAAAAGAAGTCAACCGTTCTGGTGGCAGAAGGTCTGAAGGAACAGAAGATTCTTTCCGCAGAGGCTGAAAAGCAGGCTGCCATCCTTCGTGCAGAAGCAGAAAAAGAGAAGAAGATCCGTGAAGCAGAAGGTGAAGCAGAAGCGATTCTGAAGGTGCAGAAGGCAACTGCAGAAGGTATCCGACTTCTGAAAGAAGCCGGTGCAGATGAGGCAGTTCTAAGACTGAAAGCACTGGAAGCTTTTGAAAAGGCTGCAGACGGAAAGGCAACCAAGATCATTATCCCTTCTGAAATTCAGGGAATCGCAGGTCTGGCAAAATCCGTAGTGGAAGTGGCACAGGAAGAAAAGTAAGGCCGAAAAAGCATTAAAAACATTTAATTGAACAATTTTCGGATGGGTATACCGGAATCAGAAGTCCATAACAGGATGACAGATTCCGGTATACTTGTTTTTGGGGGAGGTATCAGTTATAATGGAGAAATCTGAAAATACCAAAAACAGCGATGCCGGAGTATCTGTCCGGTATCCCATGGAGAAGCATTGATGAGAAATTTGGCGATTGGTATTCTGGCTCATGTAGATGCCGGAAAGACCACTTTATCGGAAGAAATGCTGTTTGTCAGCGGGCAGATCCGCAGTTATGGCAGGGTTGACAATGGGGATGCATTTCTGGATACATATGAACTGGAAAAGGAAAGAGGAATCACTATATTTTCCAAGCAGGCGGTAATCAATCTGGAACATATGAAAATGACGCTGCTGGATACGCCGGGTCATGTGGATTTTTCTGCGGAGATGGAGCGTACCCTGCAGGTGATGGATTATGCCATTCTGGTTATCAGCGGAACATCCGGTGTGCAGAGCCATACCCTGACTCTTTGGAAATTGCTGGAACGTTACCGGATTCCGGTATTCCTTTTTATCAATAAAATGGATCAGCTGGAGGAGGTTTCCGATTACTGCAGTCTCACAGAAGCACAGAAACGAAATCTGGATCAGAGACGGAAACAGGAGCAGGAACGGCTGATGGGAGAACTGCGCACACAGTTATCTTCAAACTGCATGAATTTTTCCTTTCTGCATGCTGAAGCAAAGAGTTTTGAGCAGTCCGGACAATCCGTATATGATTTCATGAAAGAACATGCAACAGAGGACTGGATGGAGAACATTTCTCTCTGTGATGAAGGAGTCATGGAACATTATCTGGAAGAAGGAGAGGTTACCAAGGCGCAGATCATACAGATGATTCAGGAACGCAAACTGTTTCCCTGCTATTTCGGCTCGGCACTGAAACATGACGGTGTGGATTTGTTTTTAAAAGGCATCGAAGAATTTGCGGAAGAACCCTTCCGGCCGAAGGAATTCGGAGCCAGAGTTTTTAAAATCTCCAGAGACGCCCAGGGCAGACGACTGACCTTCATGAAAGTAACCGGCGGCAGTCTGAAGGTCCGCTCCATTTTACGGGGACAGCAGAAAACTGCTTCTCTTTCCACAGAAACGGAAGAATCCGGTGACTGGGAGGAGAAGATCAGCCAGATCCGGATTTATTCCGGTGAAAAGTTTACGGCGGAAGAAACGGTTGATGCCGGTACCGTGTGTGCAGTAACCGGATTGAATTATACATACCCGGGCGAAGGGTTCGGTGTGGAAAATGATGGATACACACCGATGCTGGAACCGGTTCTGACCTATCGCGTGGTTCCTGCTTCCGGCTGTGATCTCAACCAGTTTCTGGTGATGCTCCGCCAGCTGGAAGAGGAAGAACCGGCCCTTCATGTATCATGGGATGAACAGGTGGGTGAAATTCATGTGCAGGTCATGGGTGAAATCCAGGTGGAGATCCTGCAGAGACTGATTGAAGAAAAATACGGTATTTATGCCATTTTTGATGAAGGCAGTATCGTTTATAAAGAAACCATTGCCAATACGGTAATCGGCCTGGGCCATTTTGAACCGCTGCGTCACTATGCAGAGGTGCATCTTCTGATGGAACCGGGTGAACCGGGATCCGGCATGCAGTTTTTTACAGACTGCAGTGAGGATATTCTCAGCCGGAACTGGCAGAGACTGATTCTTACTCATTTAAAAGAAAAAGAACATCGAGGGGTACTGACCGGTTCACCCATTACGGATATCAAAATTACCCTGATTGCGGGACGTGCTCATCTGAAACATACGGAAGGCGGTGACTTCCGTCAGGCAACCTACCGGGCTGTCCGCCAGGGACTGAAGCAGGCAGAATCCGTACTTCTGGAACCCTATTATGCCTTCCGGATCGAGCTGCCGCCGGAGCTGGTGGGACGTGCCATGATGGACATTGAACGAATGAATGGTAAAATAAATCCGCCGGAGCTGGAAGGCGATTTCAGTATTCTGACCGGAAGTGCGCCGGCTGTTACCATGGGAAATTATCAGAAGGAACTGAACACCTATACCCACGGAGCCGGTCGGATGACACTGACTGTGGATGGTTATTTCCCCTGCCACAATCAGGAGGAAGTGGTGGAGCGTATAGGATACGATTCGGAGCTGGATCTGCGCAATCCCACATTTTCCGTATTCTGTACCCATGGAGCAGGTTTTGCCGTGCCCTGGTATGAAGTACCGGAGTATATTCATATAAAAGAAGAGCAGTCCAGACCGGAGATTTATGCACCGATGACTTCTGCATCGGAATGGGAACCGGAAGCTTTCATGGATGAAGAAGAAGTCAATGAAATTCTTGCCCGTACCTTTGGTAAAAACAGCGGGGAAAAGAAAAATACATATAAAAAGACCAGAACCTACAATCCAACTCCATCCTCTGCCGGCGGAAATCCGGTGAAACGGTCGAAGAAGGAAAAAGAATATCTTCTGGTGGACGGATACAATGTGATTCATTCCTGGAAAGAACTGAATGAGTTGTCTGAGGTGGATTTTGGTGCAGCCAGAGATAAACTGGCAGACATTCTCAGCAATTATCAGGGTTATAAAAATAACATTATTATTCTCGTTTTTGACGCTTATAAAGTAAAGGGCGGAAAAGGAGAAGTCAGCAAATATCACAATATTTACATTGTCTATACGAAAGAAGCGGAAACTGCCGATCAGTATATTGAAAAAACCGCCCATAAAATTGGCCGTACCGATCGGGTAACTGTTGCCACGTCGGATGGACTGGAACAGGTGATCATCCGCGGGCAGGGCTGCATTCTGCTGTCTGCCAGAGAACTGCAGGAGGAAATTGCCCATACAGAAAGACAGATCACGGAAAATGTGGATCAGCAAAACGGTGCGGGACGGAATTATCTGTTGGATCAGGCCGAAGGCGATGTGGCTGAATACATTGAAAAGGCTTTGAAAGATGAGAATCAGGAGTAAATCAGCAGAATATTTTTTCTATTGCAGTTTAATAAAAAAGTTGATATAGTAGCAGGTATTAGAAAAAATGATACTGCGTACGGATTCGAATAGAAAAAATAGAAACATATCTGTTTTGCAAACCGAATCCGGCATCAAATCATTGTAAACGTCAATCAGAATAAGGAAATAGTACAATTAACAGGAGGTTGTTTTCATGAATTTAAAAGGACGTAATTTTTTAAAACTGTTGGATTATACAACAGAGGAAATCGAATATTTAATTGATCTTTCTGCAAAGCTGAAGGCACAGAAGAAGGCGGGTATTGTGGACAAGTGCCTGAATGGAAAGAATATTGCACTGATCTTTGAAAAGACCAGCACAAGAACCAGATGTTCCTTTGAAGTGGCAGCTTATGATCTGGGTATGGGCTGTACTTATCTGGATCCCAGCGGTTCTCAGATCGGCAAGAAGGAAAGTATTGCAGATACTGCCAGAGTTCTGGGCCGTATGTTTGATGGTATTGAATACCGCGGTTTTGGTCAGGAAATTGTAGAAGAACTGGCAAAATACGCAGGTGTTCCGGTGTGGAACGGTCTGACCAATGAATTCCATCCCACACAGATGATTGCTGACATGCTGACCATTCGTGAGCATCTGGGTCATCTGAAGGGCGTTAAGTTTGTTTACATGGGAGATGCCCGCTACAATATGGGAAATTCTCTGATGGTAACCTGTGCGAAACTTGGCATGCATTTCACCGCATGTGCACCGAAGGCTTATTTCCCCAATGAAAAACTGGTGGAAACCTGTCGTGCAATCGCAGCGGAAACCGGTGCAACCATTACATTGGAAGAAGATGTAAAGAAAGCAACTGCAGGTGCGCAGGTTATTTACACCGATGTATGGGTATCCATGGGTGAACCGGACGAAGTATGGGAAACACGTATCCGTGAACTGGGACCGTATCAGGTCAATGCCGCATGTATGGCCAATGCTGCAGAAGATGCGATTTTTATGCACTGTCTGCCGGCATTCCATGATCTGAAAACAAAGATCGGTGCAGAAATTGCGGAAAAATTCGGTATCAATGAAATGGAAGTAACCGATGAGGTATTTGAATCTGCCCAGTCTGTTGTATTTGACGAGGCAGAAAACCGTATGCACAGCATCAAAGCAATTATGTATGCAACGTTGAAAGGTGAAGAATAAGAGTTTATATGAATAAAAGAAGAAATAATACACGCATGATCACCATGGTCATCGACTTTCTTCATATCGGAATCTGTATTGCAATCATTATTCTGGCTGTACTGGTATTTTTAAAACCGGTACAGCATGCATATTGTTTTCCAATTGTTTTTCTTCTGGCATCTGTTCTGAATTTTTCCAGTGCCTATGGAAGGGTAAACCGGATCGTTGGAATCCGAAGATGGTCTCCCGGCGTTTTTACAACGCTGGCGTTGGGAGTATTTTTTCTGATTATTGCCATTGTCAGCGCATTCACCGTTTTCAGATAGGCAGGATAGGATGAAAGAGAGAATACTGGATTTATTAAGTAATACGGACGGATATATATCCGGTCAGCATATTTCTGAGCTGCTTGGTGTTTCCAGAACAGCGGTCTGGAAGAATATTCAGCGACTGCAGGAAGAAGGCTATGTAATTGAAGGAATCAAAAACAAAGGATATCGACTGGCAAAAAAAGGAGATATCCTTTCCTTATATGAATTGAAATGTCATATGGACGAAAGCAGCAGACAGGCTGTGGCTGATCAGGGAAAATCTGCCGGCCCCTTTACCGGAAAATTCGGTTCGGAGATTCATTATTACGATGAAATTGACTCCACCAATCTTCAGGTCAAAAGGCTGGCCGAAATCGGTGCACCGGAAGGAACCCTGGTTGTCGGTGATTGTCAGGTGAAAGGACGAGGACGGCTTGGCCGGGTCTGGACTTCGCCATCCGGATGCGGATTGTGGATGTCTCTGCTTCTGCGGCCGGAATTTTCACCCATGCAGGCTTCCATGGTTACCCTTGCGGCAGCCATGGCAGTCCGTGACGGTATTTATAAAGTGACCGGAATCGAGGCAGGGATCAAATGGCCCAACGACCTGGTATGCAATGGAAAGAAAATATGCGGAATCCTGACAGAAATGAGCATGGAAGAAAACCGGATCAGCTATATCGTGGTCGGTATCGGTATCAATGTCAACAACAGAAGCTTTCCGGAAGAACTGCAGGAAAAAGCCGTTTCTCTGGCTATGCTGACAGGAAAAAACTGCAGCAGGGCAGCACTGGCAGCAGCAGTTTGCAGGAGTTTTGAACAATATTATGAAATGTTTACAGCGGATGGAAATCTGAAACGGATCGTTCCCACATATAATCAATATCTGATTAACCGGGGCAGGCAGGTTGTCATTTCCGACCATGCCGTTTCCATGGTCTGCACTTCTGAGGGGATTGATGAAACCGGAGCACTGCTGGTGGTCCGGGAGGATGGAACCAGAGAAGCCATTACCTCAGGAGAAGTATCCGTCCGCGGCATTTACGGGTATGTATAATACGCTCGGATTCGAATCGGAAAAGGAAAATATTTGCTTCGCAAACCGAATCCGGCGCCAAATCTCGCAAGAATCGATTTGAATAGAATCTGACAGATATCGGAAAATGATATTTGAAGACAGATAACCGGCAGGAGAAATAAAGGATATGATATCGGAAAAGGGATATCCGGGAAGAAATATCCGGAAGATGAAAATGCCGGAAAAACAGGGAGTATATATGGAAGAAAAAGTAGTTTTATGTGGTGCCAATTCTTATACACAGAAATTTTATCTGGACGAGCGGTTTGATAATCTGCCGGATCAGGTGAAGGATGAACTGAAAGCCATCTGCGTGCTTTATGTGGAAGATGTGGGCGGTATTCTGACCATGGAATTTGACGAAGACGGATCCCTTCAGCTGACCGTTGCCAGTGATCCCGGAGATTATCTTTTTGATGAGATCGGCAGTGTCCTGAAAATTAAGCAGATACAGAATAAACACCGTGAACTTCTGGAAAGCCTGGAAGTATATTATCGTGTCCTGTTTCTGGGAGATGATTTATCATGACAGTGAAAATCGGCAGTTTTGAACTGGAAAATCCGGTGGCACTGGCTCCCATGGCCGGTGTAACGGATCAGGCGTATCGAATCCTTTGCAAAGAACAGGGCTGCGGACTGATGTATACGGAAATGGTCAGTGCCAAGGCCATTCATTATAAAAACAGAAATACGGGACCTCTGATGGCGGTTTCGCCGGAGGAAGGTGCTGTGGCGCTGCAGCTTTTCGGTTCCGAACCGGAATTAATGGGAGAAATTGCAGCCCAGGTGGAAGACGGTCCATTTGTATTTCTGGATGTCAACATGGGATGTCCGGTACCGAAGGTTGTCAACAACGGGGAAGGCTCCGGGCTGATGAAAAATCCGAAACTGGCAGCAGAAATCATCCGTGAAATGGTAAAGCGAGTGCACAAGCCGGTGACGGTAAAATTCCGTAAGGGATTTTACGGAGATGAAACACTGGCCCCCGAGTTTGCAAAATATATGGAAGATGCAGGGGCGGCAGCAGTGGCTGTTCACGGCAGAACCAGAGAACAGTATTATTCCGGCAAGGCAGACTGGGATGTGATCCGCCAGGTTAAGGATGCAGTCCGTATTCCGGTTTTCGGAAACGGTGATATTTTCAAACCGGAAGATGCCATTCGGATGATGCAGGAGACAGGATGCGATGCCGTTATGATCGGACGGGGAGCCAAGGGAAACCCTTGGATTTTTGAAGGAATCCGCAGGCTTGTTGCCGGAGAGGAACCCATGCCGGCTCCTACCCTGGAAGATACCTGTCAGATGCTGCTGCGCCATGCCAGACTGCAGTGCAGTCTGAAGGGTGAGTATATCGGTATGCGTGAAATGCGAAAACATGCAGCCTGGTACACCACCGGATTTCCGGAATCCGCAGCATTTCGCAATCAGGTTAACCTGACAGAGACCTATGAGGAATTTGAAAACCTGGTCAGAGCATTTGCCGGTCTGTAAAGTATAACCGTTTGATCTGACGTTTTGTCCGATACGTTTTTTCGAAGGAAATTGCAAATATCTGTTATGTTCATATCTTTTTCCTTGAAAATACGGGTGTAGAATAGCTGGAATGAGTTGACAATTCAAAAGAGATAGGGTTATAATTAAGAGCTATGTGATAAATCAGTCATTTCCATCTTCGGAAATTTTATATCATAAGAAAGGAAGCAATGATTATGGCAGAATCAATTAAAAAGAACATGCTGACCCGTGCCGGTCTGGAACGTTATGAAAAGGAACTGGAAGAGTTAGTAAGTGTAAAACGTAAAGAAGTTGCTGAGAAGATCAAGATTGCCAGAGAATTAGGCGACTTATCAGAAAATGCCGAATACGATGCAGCGAAGGAAGAACAGGGACATATCGAAGCCAGAATTGCAGAATTAACACAGATGTTAAAGCATGCAGAAGTTGTTTCAGATGATGAAATTTCCCTGGACAAGGTTAACGTTGGATGTACCGTAAAAGTACTGGACATCGCATACGATGAAGTAGTAGAGTACAAAATTGTAGGTTCTGCCGAAGCAAACAGCCTGGAAAACAGAATCTCCAACGAATGTCCCGTCGGCGCAGCACTGATGGGAAGAAAAGTAAACGATCTGATCGATGTACTTGCACCGGTTGGCATTGAACAGTATAAAATTCTGGATATCCAGAGAACAGAGATTTAATAGATACCAGGATTTCGAAATACAGAACGATTTCGAATCCTTTCTGATGAATATAGATTATATCAATGAGGAGTTAACATGGGAGAGAAGAAGAATCAGAACAATCAGCCCAAGGCGCAGGATACAAACCAGCTGAAGCAGGTCAGACTGGACAAACTGGCTGCACTTCAGGCAGAGGGAAAGGATCCTTTCCAGATTACAAAGTACGATCAGACCCATCATACCGATGAATGCAAGGCTTTGTACAATGCACATGAAGCACAGAAGCTGGCAGGCAGAGCCGTACCTTCCACAGAAGGTATGGATGAAGCAGAAGCCAGAACCGTACTGAATAACGATTACAATGAAAGACGTGCAATCATGGATGCAGACCCCATCCATGTATCCATTGCAGGCCGTATGATGTTCAAGAGAAACATGGGTAAGGTTACCTTCTGCAACATTCAGGATCTGAAGGGCAAGATTCAGGTTTACGTTGCCAGAGATGCCATTGGCGAAGAATCTTACGCAGAATTCAAAAAGTCCGATATCGGTGATATCTATGGTGTGAAGGGATATCTGTTCCGCACCAAGACAGGTGAAGTTTCCATTCATGCAGAAGAAATGCTTCTGATGACCAAGAACCTGAATCCCCTGCCGGAAAAATTCCACGGCATGACCAACACCGACCTTCGTTACCGTCAGAGATACGTTGACCTGATCATGAACGAAGAATCCAAGAATGTATTCATCAAGCGTTCTAAAATTATCAGCGAAATCCGTAAATTCCTTGCCGGCCGTGACTTCATGGAAGTGGAAACTCCCACTCTGGTAAGCAATGCAGGCGGTGCAGCAGCAAGACCTTTTGAAACACATTACAATGCACTGGACGAAGATGTAAAGCTTCGTATTTCTCTGGAACTTTATCTGAAGAGACTGATCGTAGGCGGTCTGGAACGTGTATATGAAATCGGACGTGTATACCGCAACGAAGGTGTTGATACCCGTCATAACCCGGAATTCACCCTGATGGAACTGTACCAGGCATACACCGATTACGAAGGCATGATGGAGCTGACCGAAAGCATGTTCCGTTATCTGGCGGAAACCGTATGCGGAAGCACCACCATTGTATACAACGGCATCGAAATCGACCTGGGCAAGCCCTTCCGTCGTCTGACCATGAACGAAGCAATCAGAGAGTACGCTGGTGTGGATTTTGATGCAGTGGCAACCGATGAAGAAGCAAAGGCACTGGCAAGAGAACGCCACATCGAATTTGAAGAACGTCATACAAAGGGCGATATCATCAACCTGTTCTTCGAAGAATACTGTGAAAAGGAACTGATC
>JALETI010000149.1 GCA_022781515.1 Lachnospiraceae bacterium | reverse complement strand
AAAGGCAGCACAGATTCCAACACCTTCTTTTATTATTTTTTATAATGGAAAATCAGAGCAGGAAAAAGAGACACTGCTGAGACTGTCCGATGCGTATCAGGAGAAAAGTGATACGGGAACCTATGCACTGGAACTGGAAGTGCGGATGATCAACATTAACCAGAAAGCAGGTCATCCGATTCTGGAAAAGTGTCCGGTATTAAAGGAATACAGTGAATTTGTGGAGCATGTGCGGGCATATGGAAATGATGAGCAGAAACTGACGAAGGCAGTAAAAGAGTGCATCAGGGAAGGAATCCTGTCGGAATATCTGAAGCGGAAAAGCAGGGAGGTAATCAATATGCTGATCGGAGAATATGATTACGAAATGGATATGCAGGAAAAGCAGGAAGAAATTCGGGAAGAGATGCAGGAGCAAATGGAGGAAGCGATTGCAGAAGCAGTTTCAGAAGCGGTTGCAGAGGTACAGGCTAAAATGAATGTGAAAGTAGAGCAGGCCGAAGCCGAAGCAGCAATGAAGGTAAAGCAGGCTGAAGCGGAAGCAGCAGTGAAAGTAGAGCAGGCTGAAACGAAAGCAGAACAGGCAACGGCAGCGGCAGAAAAAGCAAGACAGCTGCTTTGTTCCCTTGTTCAGAAAGGCCTGCTTTCGGTCCGAGAAGCAGCTGCAGAAATGGGTGTATCAGAGGAAACATTCCTGAAATGGATTGAGTAGCAGATCAACTTCCCCCTTGAAAATTCGTTTTTCAAGGGGGTTTTACGTATCAGTATCAGCTACATGTTTACTTTCCATCTTTCATCTCACAATAGGATTTCAGTGCAAATTCCAGAGAGACATTCAGATGTTCTTTCATCAGATCGCCGGCTTTTGCATAGTCCCTGTTCTTATACGCCTCAAAAATTTCCACATGCATGTGATGGATTGTCTTTTGGGCTTCCTGTTTTGTTTCATAAATATTGGAAAAGATCGTCAGCTGGCTGCGGAGAGTTTCTGCGGCTGTTTTTAATTTTCTGTTGTTGCAGTAATTATAGAAGATCAGGTGGAAAGCGTCGGAATTTTAGGTCTGATGCCGGATCCCACTGTAAAACCTGTGGGATGCTGGTTTGCCCTCCGGTGTAAATACTGCAGAGAAACATGTAAAACCCGGAAACCGCCGATACTCGAAGAAAACGGACATCTGGTGCGGTGTCATTTTCCCGTTTTGCAGAAAGGAGCAGAGTAAGTATGGCAGAACAGTTTCTCGAAGTGAAAAACCTGAAAAAGTATTTTAAAACGCCGGCGGGGATGCTCCATGCGGTGGATGATGTGAGCTTTCAGATCCCTCAGGGAAAAACCCTAGGGGTGGTGGGAGAGTCAGGCTGCGGGAAATCAACCCTTGGAAAGACGCTGCTCCGCATGGATATGCCCACAGAAGGCAGCATCTTTTTTAAAGGCAGCAATCTGGTCACGGCAGGAAAAAAAGAAATGAAACAGATCCGGCCGAAGATTCAGATGGTGTTTCAGGATCCCTATTCCAGCCTGAACGGGCGTATGAATGTGAGACAGCTGATTGCGGAACCTCTGATTGTCAATAAAGTCTGCAAAAACAGGGCGGAGCTGGAAGAGCGGGTCAGCCGTATGATGAAGACGGTCGGCCTGGCAGAAAGACTTTCCATGGCCTATCCCCATGAACTGGATGGAGGCCGGAGACAGCGGATCGGCATCGCCCGGGCTCTGATTCTGGAGCCTGAATTTGTTATCTGCGATGAACCGGTTTCCGCTCTGGATGTATCGATTCAGGCACAGATTCTGAATCTTCTGATGGATCTGCAGGAAGAGATGAAGCTTACATATATGTTTATAACCCATGATCTGTCGGTGGTACGGCATATTTCCGACGAGATTATGGTAATGTATCTTGGAAAATGTGTGGAAAAAGCAGCTGCAGAGGAGATTTTTGAAAATCCTCTTCATCCTTATACCAGGGCCCTGCTGGCGGCGATTCCCATACCGAGCATTGAATCCTGCCACAAAATAAGGAAACTGCTGCAGGGAGAGGTGGTAAGTCCGGTCAATCCGGCTCCGGGATGCCGTTTTATGCAGACCTGAGCCGGATGCCGGAATACGAAAGAAAGGTAATCTGGGGAATGATGGTGGGTGAAGAAGCAAAAACAAAAATCCCGATTTATCAGAATTATACGGACAGGGGGGTTGATCCGGAAAAGCACATGCTGCAAAGCTATGGAACCGGGTGGCAATCTGCCAGTTTTCTGGAACAGGAAAGACAGTTTTTCGGAGCACCCGGCGGCGTAATGCATGACTGGGATCTGAAAACCAATATTGACGGAATTTATGCATGCGGTGACCAGCTTTACGCATCGGACTGTGCCGGTTTTGCCTGTGCCACCGGTTATTACGCAGGCCGGAAAGCTTCAGATTATGCAAAAGAAATGGAATTCACTCCGTTTGATGAGAAGCTCAGACTGGATATCCAGGCAGAAAAAGAACGCCTGTATGCCCACCTTTACGGAGACAGCGAAAACGGGGTCAGCTGGAAGGAATTAAACAGCGCCATCTCCAAAGCCATGCAGAATTACTGCGGCGGAGTAAAATGTGAATCGCTCCTTCTGGAAGGACTGGATCTGCTGAAAACCTTTGAAAAGGAAATTGTTCCATCGCTTTATGCAGCCAATCCCCATGACCTGATGCGGACCCATGAGGTTCTGGATATTCTCACAGTGGCTCAGCTGGTGATCCAAGCTTCACTTGCGAGAAAGTCAAGCTCAGATCCTCTTTGCTTTAAACGGAGTGATTATCCGCAGCAGGAGTCTGTTGAAGAAAGAAGGCATATTGTGATTCATCAGGAAAACGGAAACCCGGTTACAAGAGAGGTTCCGCTGGATTTCTTCGGAGATCTGGAAACAGAATATGAGAAAAGAAATGAACGGTATATAAGAGAGGAGGCTGCTTCCCATGAGTAAATCCCAAAATGTAACCGGACAGAATGCAGGCAGTCAGAATACCACTGTGGAGAATGCTGCCGTTCAGAATACAGCCGCAGAGAATGCCGCCATTCAGAATACAGCCGCAGAGAATGCTACTATCCGGAATGCTTCCGGAATGGTATTTAAAGTATCTCCCGTATCCAGCAGTGCAAAACCGATTCTCTATGATCCGAAACTCTGTATCGGATGCAACCGGTGTGTTCAGGTATGTCAGTGCGATATCCTGTTTCCATCCGGGCAGAAAGGGGGACATCCCATTGTCATGTACCCTGGAGAATGCTATTACTGCGGAGCCTGCGTCATGGCGTGTCCGAATCCCGGTGCAATCACTCTGAAGCACCCGCTGATGAATCAGGCAAAATTTGTGCCTGTAAAATAATTTTTACCATTTCTGTTACACAGCCGATTGGTTTCAATTACGAAATCAATCGGCTTTTTCCTATCTGTGAAAGGCAATCATTCCAAATAGATACAGTTTTTCTGTTGACCACGCAAACGGCAGGTCACACCGTTTAGCCAGTTCGGCCACATCAACACAGTAGGCGGACATACAGCTGATGCAAAGATCCGGATGAGCACAAGGTTTATTTTCTTTCCGTTGGCAGGGCTTGCAAAGTGGACATCCATTATAACCGGAGCAGAATCCGATGCAGCCATTTTCTTCCATCTTTGCTTTCAGACGGAGAACCATGGCATTATGTTTTTCTTTTGCTTTCTGAATGACCTCTTTGTCTTCGTAACCTTTGATATTCCAGATGGTCTGAACCACCAGCACCGTTTCCTCAGCCAGGATTTTCTGATGAAGATCTTCAACGGTTCCGCAGTCCGGTGGGCAGGAGTAATTGGCTCTATAATTACCACAGCGATTTTCTTCACAGTATACACGGAACTTTCCATCCACAGGGATATCTTCGGGTGCAATGATACGGGCGGTGAAACCCTCTTCCGTTGCCAGTTCCAGTAATTTTTCATCTGTCAAAGCAATCAACCTCTTTTCGTTTTTCATGAGCATAGCACAGGAAAAGGGATGTGGCAAGTCTGTTATGATACGAAACAAAACATGTGTCGGATTAGAAATATTTTATAAAAAATTTATAGATTTTTTATTGTATTACTGAAGTTTATCTGATATGTTATATTACACAAATTGAAAAGCGAAACGGTATTTGTTACAATAAGGAGGAAGATATTATTTGATAAAAGTACCAGAGAACAAAAACAATGACAAATATAACCTATCAGATAAACTGACAGATGGAAACGATTCTGAAGTAACAGCTGCAGCCCACGGTACAAGAGTAGCCTTTCAGCAGAACGAAAGTTTTCCGCCTGCAGAGAGGCGGAATTACAAAGATTCTGTGTTTGTTGATCTGTTTTACACAGATGAAACTGCAGGAGAGAATCTGCTGAGTCTGTACAATACCCTGTACGATGATTCTCTGACAGATGTTCATGCCCTGAAGGGTGTACGCCTTGAAAATGTACTGTACATGCCCTTCGCCAACGACATTGCTTTTACAGTTGAGTCAAAAAAGATTATCCTTGGGGAACATCAGAGCACGCTGAACCGGAACATGCCTCTGCGATGCCTGTTATATGTGGCCAGGGAGTACGAGCAGCTGGTTCCGGCCAGGAAACGCTTCCGGACAAAGGCAGCACAGATTCCAACACCGTCTTTCATCATCTTTGTAACTATTCAGCAGAGCATAATTTCAAGACAAATCAGTGCGTCAAGCTTGTTTGTAAGCTGCTGATTTGTCTTGAAATTATATTCGGCGTTTAGCCGAATGAGTAATTTTCGTAGAAAATTACGAATATCTGCCGAATAGTTACACTATATTAAAAGCAGAGCAGGAAAAAGAGACACTGCTGAGACTGTCCGATGCGTATCAGGAGAAAAGTGATACCGGAACTTATGCACTGGAACTGGAAGTACGGATGATCAACATCAACCGGAAAGCCGGGCATCCGATTCTGGAAAAGTGTCCGATATTGAAGGAGTACAGTACGTTTGTGGAGCATGTGAGGGCATATGGAAATAATGAGCAGAAACTGACAGAAGCAGTAAAAGAATGCATCAGAAAAGGAATCCTGTCGGAATATCTGGAGCGGAAAAGCAGGGAGGTAATCAATATGCTGATCGGAGAATATGATTACGAAATGGATATGCAGGAGAAGCAGGAAGAAGTGCGGGAAGAGATGCAGGAAGAGATTGCAAAAGCAAAAGCTGAAAAGGCTGTCGCTAAAGCAGAAGCAGAGCAGGCTAAAGCAGAAGCAGAGCAGGCCAAAGCAGAAACGGAGCAGGCCAAAGCAGAAGCAGAGCAGACCAAAGCAGAAGCAGAGCAGGCCAAAGCAGAAACGGAGCAGGCCAAAGCAGAAGCAGAACAGGCCAAAACAGAAGCAGCCGAGAAAGCAAAACAGCTGCTTTGTTCTCTTGTTCAGAAAGGCCTGCTTTCGGTCAGAGAAGCAGCTGAAGAAATGGGTGTATCGGAAGAAACATTCCTGAAATGGATGGAGTAGCATAATTGTTGGCCAAAGCGTAGACTGCGCACGAATTCAGAAGTATGAAAAATGATTTCTCTCTATAATGGTATTCAGCATAAGACATACTGACAAAGGAGAGAGGACTCATGAATATCGAGACGATAAAAGAGAACAAACTGGGAACGATCCTTCAGTTTTCTATTCCAAGCATTATTGCGATGCTGCTATCAACGCTGATTACGATCACAGATGGATACTTCACCGGAAACTATATCGGGGAAGAGGCGCTGGCGGCCATTAATCTTGGATTGCCGATTCTGTATTTTTATCTGGGCGTTGGATTGTGTGTCGGTGTCGGTGGTTCTGTGATCTGCGGAAGATTGCTGGGGGCAAAGGAAAATCAGAAAGCATCGGAGGTGTTTTCACAGTCCATTGCAACAGCTGCAATCATCTGTGTGATTACATCGATTGCTGTATATCTGATGTTTACGCCGATCCTTCGGATTCTGCGGGCAGATGGTGCGCTGGCACAGTATTTCACACAATATTATAAAGTGATGTTAATGAACTATCCATTGCTGGTGCTTGGCACCACCCTGGGCATGTTCATACGTGTGGACGGCAAACCCCAGGTGTGTATGCTTGTGAGCATTGGAAGCTGTATCCTCAATGGGGTATTGGATTACGTGCTGGTGGCAGAACTGGGTATGGGTGTTCCGGGAAGTGCTTATGCATCCCTTGCAGTACAGTTTATCGCTGTAATTATTCAGCTTTGTTACTTTTTTGATGCATCCAATGGCATCCGTATTGTACGGTATCATTTTGACCGGGCAGTATACAGGGAGACGATCTTCAATGGTTCTTCCGAGTTCATCGGAGAAATGGCGAGCGCGGTATCCATGTTTGCCTTCAATTATGTTCTGATGAAATATGTCGGAACTGATGGAGTGGCAGCCTTTACGATTCTGGGATTTGCAGTGTATGGTTTCAGCATGATTTCCATTGGTTTTGGACAGGGGCTGACCGTGCCTGTCAGTATCTGCTGGGGTGCCGGGGAAAAGAAAACAGCCATGGAACTGCGTATCCTGACCAATCGGATCCTGTTTGTGATTGGTGCGGTATTTGCTATTGTTTTTATTGTGTCAGGCAGGAGATATGCAGGAATGTTTGGCTGCAGCGGTCAGGTGGCGGATATGGTATCTTCTGGCTTTCGTTTTTTTGCAGTTACATTTTTGTTCATGGGGTATGATGTGATCAATTCCATGTATTTTACCAGCTGCGGGGATGCCGGATCGTCAGCTCTGATTTCTTCTCTGCGGGGATTTGTTCTGCTGCTGATATTTACTTTTGTTTTTCCGGCCATATGTGGAATGACAGGTGTATGGATGGCAACACCGGCCACAGAGACATTGACGGCGATGGTTTCCGTATGGCTGATCAGAAGGCAGAAAAGGATGATTGAAAGCAGGTGATCTTTGATGGGAGAAAAAGACAGCAAAACCATACGCAGTACAGCGATCAATCAGGCGATCAGTTATATCTTTGCCCATATGGATGAGGAAATTACTGTTGATGACGTGGCAAACCATTGCGGGTATTCCAAATATCATCTGATGCGGATGTTCCGGGAAGATATGGATGAAGCGCTTTATCAGTTTATCAAGCGCGTCCGCATTGAGCGGAGCGCCTGGAAACTGAAGGTGGAAAAAAGCAGGAGTGTCACAGAGATCGGAATCGATTACGGATACTCGGCTTCAAATTTTGCGACAGCATTCAAAAAACATCTGAATGTATCACCAACGAATTTCCGACGAACCAGTGAGAAACTTGTGGAACAGAGTTCATTTTCCCATGGAATATCGCTGAATGATATAGAAGATTCCGGCAAACGGATCACAATTGAATATCTGGATCCCATGCTGGTTATTTATGAACGCAAAAAAGGAAATTATCATAATCTGCCGGCTGAGTGGTGCAAATTTATTGAGAAATATTCGCACCTGACTTCCGGGGATACGATCTACATAGAGTGCACAATTGATGATCCATCCATTACCGATGAAGACAGCTGTATGTATGAACTGTGCCAGACGATCCCATCGAATCATCCGTCATTAGCATTAAAGGAAAATCCGTCTCTTTTGACCCATATGTTTGATGGTGGGAAGTATGCCGTCTATCATTTCAAAGGTTTTCCGCAATTCCTGTTCATGGTCTATCAGGAGGTGTTCTGCAGGTGGCTTTCCCGGACAGGAAATCAACTGGACGAAAGACCGATACTGGATATTTACCGGCACGTGGGTGAAGATGGATACATGGAAATCGACATCTGCTTTC
>JALETI010000053.1 GCA_022781515.1 Lachnospiraceae bacterium | reverse complement strand
GATACTGGCTGCCTGGATACTGACGGCAGTATATCCGTCGGAACCTCTTCGGCAGATATGTTATACAGGAGCAATGATTCTGGCCGGTTATCCGATTTTTTTCCGTGCCTGTCAGGGGCTTCGTTTTAAAACAGTGGGTATTGAGCTGCTGGTCAGTATTGCTGTGGTTGGAGCAAGTATAATCGGAGAGTTCAGTGAAGCGGCAATTGTTACGTTTTTATTCCAGTTTGGTTCCTTTCTGGAACAGAAAACCATGAAAAAGACCCGCAGTGCAATCAGGGAATTAACGGAAATGGCACCTTCTTCTGCATGGAAAATCAATGGAGATACTGTCGAGGAAATCGATGTGGATGAAGTGGAAGAAGGTGACCTTCTTCTGGTCAGAACCGGAAATCAGATTGCTGCGGATGGCATTGTGGTCCACGGAGAAGGATATGTAAGTGAAGCTGAGATTACGGGAGAATCGAAACCGGCTCATAAAACAGCAGGATCCACAGTATATGCAGGAACTTTCCTGGACACCGGAACTTTGCAGATGAAAGCAGCAAGAGTGGGGGAAGACACCACCTTTTCCAGAATTATTGCGCTGGTAGAAGAAGCGCAGGATGCGAAGTCACCGGTTGAGAGGTTTATTGATCGCTTCGCCAGATATTATACTCCTGCCGTTGTGGTGATGGCTGCTCTGACCCTCATTGTGACGGGAAATCTGGATACAGCGATTACCGTACTGGTGCTGGCCTGCCCGGGTGCGCTGGTAATCGGTGCGCCCATTGCAAACGTGGCAGGGATTGGCTGCGGAGCAAGGGAAGGGATTCTTCTGAAGGGAGGAGACGTCATCCACACGTTTGTAAAGACGGATACGGTGGCATTTGACAAAACCGGTACGTTAACAGTGGGGAAGCCGCAGGTCGTGAAAGAATATCAGTACTCCGGAGAACGGGATCAAATTCTGTTTATGGCAGCAAAAGCAGAACAGGTTTCCGATCATCCTCTGGCCCGGGCAATTACAGCGTATGCAATACAGTCCGGAATGGAACAAAATGGATTTGCAGAGAGAAGCAGTCTGTCCGTGCCGCTGAAGGGTCTGGGTGTAAAGGCACAGATGGGGGGATATGAGCTACTGGTTGGAAATGAAAAACTCATGGAAAACCATCAGGTGGAAATTCCGGAACAGACAAGGAAGGATATTCAGACCGAACAGGAGCAGGGGGTGACTGCAGTATTGATCGCAGTGAATGGAATTCTCAGTATGCTTCTTGGAGTCTCTGATGCAATAAGAGAGGATGCCGCTTTCAGTGTCAGAGAACTGAAGAAACTGGGGATCCGGAATCTGGTCATGCTGACCGGTGATCACTCACGTACCGCAGCATCAGCAGCTGCTCAGGCTGGTATTCAGGAATACTATGGAGAGCTGCTTCCGCAGGATAAGATGGATTGGATCCGGAAGATGCAGGAGAAAAAGCATATTGTGACGTTTGTGGGCGATGGAATCAATGACAGTCCGGCGTTGACGACGGCAGATATCGGAATTGCCATGGGATCCGGTACGGACGTGGCAATTGATTGCTCCGAAGTGGTTCTTATCCGATCTGATCTGACAAGTCTGGTAAAAGCATGGAAACTGGCAAAGCGGACAGTTCGGATTATGTATCAGAATATTGCCATTGCTGTGGGGACGGTAATTCTATTGCTGATCGGGCTTTTTGCCGGTTATATTCACATGGGAATCGGTATGCTGATCCATGAAGCAAGTATTCTTGTGGTGATTCTCAATGCAATGCGGCTTGTGTTCGGGAAAAAGCAGAGCGGCAGCAGAGAAATTCATTTGTAACATAAGGTCAGACTCTTTTGATAACAACATCATGAGGAAATGGAGGAGGAAATTTATGAAAAAAAGTATTCAGATGGAAGAACTGGTATGTCCCATGTGTGCACAGAAAATTGAAACGGCATTAAGCAAAGCGCCCGGTGTAAAAAGTGCATCGGTTCTTTACAATGCAAGTAAAGCGAAGGTGGAATTTGATGAGACGAAGACCAGTCTGGAAGAACTGATAAAAATTATTACCGGACTGGGTTATGTTGTAATCCGGTAATGGTTATCTGAAACAGAAACTTTGTACAGGTAAAAGGGAAAGGGGATAAAAACATGAATGAAACAATAGTAAAGGAACTGGATAAAATTCTTCCTGTGGTAGTACGTGTGCATGGAGAACATCATCCGGAGCTTCATCAGGTTGCAAAACTGTATGCAGATTTAAAAGAAACAAAAAGCAGGGAAATACTGGAAAAACTTCGTCAGGTTACAGATCATTATACAGCGCCGGAGGATGCCTGTCCCACTTATCAGAAAACCTATCAGGATCTTTCGATTCTGGATCAGGAGCTGGAATGAAAAACTGCTGTCATTGTTTAACGAAGGAACAGGAACCCTGTGCAGGAAAAATATCTATTTTCAGGCATCTGGATCGGGAAAGTCTGATGAAAATCAGTAATCTTGCAGTTCATCAGGAATTTAAAAAAGGTGATATTCTGTTTTCGCCGGAGAGAAATCCGGGTTTGTTTCTGATTTCAGAAGGGAAAGTTAAGGTATATGAAATTTCTTCTTCCGGAAAAGAACAGCTGCTTCGGGTTCTGGATAAAGGTGATTTTGTAGGAGAAGAAGCGCTGTTCAGCAGTACGGAAACTTTTACTTTTGGAGAAGCACTGACAGATATGAAAGCCTGTTTCATCCGAAGGGAAGAGTTTCTGGATCTGCTGATGCAGTATCCATCCATCAGTCTGAAGCTGCTGGAGGAATTCAATCGAAGGATCGTTCATTCCGGTCATCAGGCAACCTCCAATACTGCAGAAACAGTGCTGGTTCGCCTGGTGTCCTATCTGCTGGACCTTTCCAATGCACAGGAGAGTGACAGTGCGGTTCTGCCGATGTCTATGAAAGAACTGGCTGCTTTTCTGAGTACCACGCCAGAAACATTATCCAGGAAAGTCGGTTATCTGGAAAAAGAGGGAGTTATAAAGAAAAAGGGAAGAAAAATCACGATTTTGAATAGAGAGAAAATGTGTAAAATGCTGCCGTAAGGAAAAAGAGGGATAGACAACATCATTTTCGGATTGGTTTCTATCCCTTATTTATTTGCGAAAACAATATTTATCTATACAGATTTTAAATATATAAGAATTGAGTTATGTGCAAAATGACTAATTATAATGTATTTATAAACAAAAATTGTGAAAAATAACAGTGCACTTTCACGATGTGAAAGCAGTCATTTATAGATAAACAAGCAAATAAGATTTTATAAAAAAATATATTGATTATATCGATTAGACTTATTGATAATACAGCATTATAATAAAACCACAATTCAATATGGTATTCATGAAAATCCGAGCTTTACCGAAGGGGTAACTGCCGATAGGGTACTGACCGTTATAATTCAGTGCCTTCCTGCATGATTTTTATCATGCCTTTTGAAAAGGACTTTCGTTGATACCCCTTTTAAGAGGAGGTAAAAAGATGAGCGTTGCTAAATCAACCATACCTTTCAACGGAACTCCCGAGCAGGAAGCGGAACTGAGAAAGCTGATCGCTGCTCATAAGGGCCAGAAAGGTGCGCTGATGCCGATTCTTCAGGGAGCACAGGAGATTTACGGATATCTTCCCATCGAAGTTCAGCAGATCATTTCTGATGAAACGACCATTCCCATGAGTAAGATCTACGGCGTTGTTACATTCTATTCATTCTATTCCTTACAGCCCAAGGGCAAGTACAGAATCTCTGTATGTCTTGGTACTGCCTGCTACGTTAAAGGCTCCGGCCAGGTTTACGAGAAGATCCAGTCTCTGTTAGGTATCGGCGGCGGCGAATGCACACCTGACGGAAAATACTCTCTGGAAGCATGCCGTTGTGTAGGTGCGTGCGGCCTTGCACCTGTTATGATGATCAATGATGACGTTCACGGTCGTCTGACACCCGGCAATGTAGAAGAGATTCTTGCAAAATACGAATAGGAGGGTTTGACGCATGATTAAGACTATCGA
>JALETI010000115.1 GCA_022781515.1 Lachnospiraceae bacterium | reverse complement strand
TGGGGATATTGGGATTGTATGGGGCTGGTTCTTTTTTTTTCATGGAGATATGGAGGTGAGGATTGTGAGAATCAAAAATGTGATCAACAACAATATCCTTTGTGCCATTGATGAAAAAGGAAAGGAAATGATCGTCACCGGTAAAGGAATCGGTTTTAAACGAAAACGCGGCGAGTTTATTGATGAAACCCAGATCCAGAAAGTGTATTTCATGGAAGATAAGGCGGAACAGAAAAAGCTGCGGGAACTGGTTCAGCAGATACCGATCGAACATCTGGAGCTTACGCAGCAGCTGATTTCGATGATTAAGGAGCAGCTGAGGAAGAAACTCAATGAATCTCTGCTGATCACGCTGGCTGATCATATCAGTTTTGCCATCCGGAGAAAAGAAGAAGGCATTGCTTTCAGTAATCCGCTGGCAGGATCGATTATGTGCTATTATCCTCAGGAGTATCATCTGGGACAGCAGTGTCTGAAGATCATCAGAGAACAGTGCGGCTGTGATCTGCCGAAGGATGAGGCGGCCTTTATTGCGCTCCACATTGTGAATGCGGAATTGAATACCAGTATGAGTGAGATTTATGATATCACTCATCTCATCGAAGGTGCCATTCAGGTGGTTGAGTGTTTTTATCAGAAACAGTTTGACCGCGAGTCGCTGAACTTTGATCGATTTTGTGTTCATCTGCGGTATTTTGCCCAGCGTCTGTTTCAGAACCGCATTTTATCGGATGATGGTGATGAACATGATCAGCTCTTCCGTAAACTGATTGCCCGCAACAGTAAAGAACATTACAAATGTGCGCAGTGCATCGGTGAGTTTATTCGCAACACTTACAAAAAAGAACTGACAGAAGAAGAATTAATTTATCTTACTATCCATCTTCGCCGTATAAATTCCAGCGAAGATGACGAAACTTAATAATAGGGCAGACCTTTTTATGGTCCCTTGGGATAGTTACCGTTCGTCGGGCTAAACCCATATTCCTGTGTGCAGGCATGATTCTGCCCATGGGGTATGGGTTTTTTTATTTCATTAATTCTTTTTCGCAACCACAAACCAGTCAATGTACTCTCGGAATCTTTTTCATATGGTTAACAGATTCCGAGAGTACATGTTAAACAAAAGGAGGAAAAATTGTGAAAGACAAACTTTTCGGTATTTTGCAGCGTGTTGGCCGTTCCTTCATGCTCCCCATCGCTTTGCTTCCCGTTGCAGGTCTTCTGCTGGGTATCGGCAGTTCCTTTACCAATGCAACCATGCTGGAAACCTACAACCTGACCGGCATCATTCATGAAGGTACTCTTATTTATACCATTCTGGACATTATGAACCAGTGCGGCAGTGCTGTATTCAATAACCTGGCTCTGCTCTTTGCAATGGGTGTTGCCATTGGTATGGCAAAGAAAGAAAAAGAAGTTGCAGCTCTTTCCGGTGCCATCGGTTACATCGTTATGAATACTGCTATTTCAGCCATGATTAATGCAGCAGGCGGTGTGGAAGCGATGGCTGAAAACACAACATGCTCCATGCTGGGTATCACCACTCTGCAGATGGGTGTGTTCGGTGGTATTATTGTAGGTCTTGGTGTTGCAGCTCTGCATAACCGTTTCTACAAGATTCAGCTGCCTCAGGTACTGTCATTCTTCGGCGGCACACGTTTTGTTCCCATTGTTACCACTGCTGTTTTCCTGGTGGTTGGTATTGTGCTGTTCTACGTATGGCCTGTTGTACAGTATGGTATTTCCCTGCTGGGCGGTCTGGTTCTCAGCTCCGGTTACGCAGGAACATGGATTTACGGTATTATTGAACGTGCGCTGATTCCTTTCGGTCTGCATCACGTATTCTATATGCCTTTCTGGCAGACTGCAGTAGGTGGTACTGCTGTAATCGATGGTGTAACCGTTATGGGTGCACAGAACATTTTCTTCGCAGAACTGGCTTCCAAGAGCACAGAAGTATTCTCCGTTTCCGCTACCCGTTTTATGGCTGGTAAATTCCCTCTGATGATCTTCGGTCTTCCGGGTGCTGCACTGGCTATGTATCGTGCTGCAAGACCGGAAAAGCGTAAGGTTGCAGGCGGTCTGCTGATTTCCGCTGCACTGACAGCAATGCTGACCGGTATCACCGAGCCTCTGGAATTTACTTTCCTGTTCGTTGCACCTCTGATGTATGGTGTTCACTGTGTACTGGCTGGTCTTTCCTACATGCTGATGCATATCCTGAATGTAGGTGTAGGTATGACATTCTCCGGCGGTATCATCGACCTGACACTGTTCGGTATCCTGCAGGGTAATGCAAAAACACACTGGATCAACGTTGTATTTGTAGGTATTGTATACTTCTTCCTGTATTACTTTGTATTCTACTTCATGATCACAAAGATGGATCTGAAGACTCCCGGTCGTGAAGAAGATGATGAAGAAACAAAACTCTTTACCCGTTCTGACTTTAAGGAAAAAACAGGAATCGGTCCCGATGGTTCCTCTCCAGCAGGCGGTTTCTCTGATCCCGTATCTGCCCTGATTCTGGAAGGCCTCGGCGGTAAGGCAAATATCTCTGATGTGGATTGCTGTGCAACCCGTCTTCGTGTAACCGTGAAAGATGCAGAAAAGGTTTCTGATACAAAGCTGAAGCAGTCCGGTGCCTCCGGTGTGGTTCACAAAGGAAATGGCGTTCAGGTTATTTACGGTCCTCAGGTGGCAGTCATCAAGTCCAATCTGGTTGACTTTATGGAAACTCCTGAAGCAGATCTGGTAGGTAAGGTTCATACAGCGGCACCTGCTGAAAAAGCAGCACCTGCTGAAAAGAAAACACCTGCAATGAAAGATACTGTTTTAGCTGCTCATATGAACGGTGTTGTGGTTCCCCTGGCAGAAGTACAGGATGAAGCATTTGCTTCCGGTGCACTGGGTGACGGTGTGGCAGTGGAACCTTCAGAAGGCAAGCTGTATGCTCCCGTTGACGGTGTGATTGATAATATTTTTGATACAAAACATGCCATCGGTATGCTTACGGATGATGGCGCAGAACTGCTGATGCATATCGGTATTGATACCGTGAAACTGGGCGGCAAGTTCTTTGAAGCACATGTGGAACCTGAACAGCATGTGAAGAAAGGGGATCTGCTGATTTCCTTCGATATGGATGAAATCAAGAAGGCAGGTTACCTCTGTACCACTCCCCTGATCGTCTGCAATACAGATGAATACAAGTCCATCAGCACCATGGTTAACGGTAACGTAAAAGCCGGTCAGGATATCCTGGACATCAAGGGCTGATTTCCAGAGGGCTGAAACTGATTTCAGACTCAACAGCAGAAAAACGATTTCATAGTATTCGTTTGGTTTTCAGGCTGAATTCTCCTTAAACAAAAAAGTGTCCATATCGCATTGGGTATACTGCGATATGGGCGCTTTTTTATGTAATTTCTCTGTTCGAAATGAAATTATATGGCCTTCTCTACTTTCAAATCACTTTATAAAAGAATTGGATATATTCACTCTTTTTCCAAATGTTTTAGCCAATCCAGTTTCTCTATTTTTTCTATTGGCTTGTTTTTGGCTATAGGGGACTTGATCTAGCTTCATTTAGCCAATTTTTCTTTTTCAGATTCGATTATTCCTGTTTTTCCCGGTTTTTCTTGATTTTTTTGGATATTTTGGCATTGTATCCGGCTGTTTTGACCAATTCAGACTGCAGTGCCGATGACTTTTCTGGATATTTGGATTTTTCCGTATCATTTCTGCTGTTTTTATCCATTTGTTCCGCCGAACATAGGAAATCTGCTCATTTGTCGGGCAGTTCATGATATTAATCAGGGTAAATCCATATGCCGTCAAACAAAAAAAGAAAGAAAAACAGAATGAAAAGTAAAAAGCACTTGACTTATCTCAAAAATGAGACTATTATACGAATATAATTAATCTCATTTTTGAGATTAATAAACTTGATTTTGGAGGAGGATTTTTTTTATGAAGACATGGAAAGAACGTGTGAGGAAAGCATTGAAAATGGCCCTTTGTATATTGCCGATTGCTTTGTTTGGAGGTTTCTTTACAGGTATTTATACATATGAACATTACAATGCAGAAACCAGAGAACTGATTCTGCAGCAGATTGGAAGTTATGATGCGTTTCTGGCAGTGACAACGGTACAGAGTGCGATGTATGCGGTATTTGCCTGTGTAATTGGATATCAGCTTGCTGACAGTCTGGGACTGGTTCGTCCCTTTGGCTTTCAGAAGAGCATTCTGAAAAAAACAGTGCCGATGATAGTTCTTGTCGGTATTCTGTTTTCCTGTGATTATTTTGTTTTCGGAAAAATGATTCCGGAAGTGGCAGCTGATTATGAACTGGGAATCAGTCCTGCATATTTCTTATGCTCTCTGACCTATGGAGGTGTGATTGAAGAAGTTCTTCTTCGCTGGTTTTTTATGAGTCTGATTGCATGGGTTATCTGGAAGTTATTTGCCGGAAAGTATGGAAAAGAAGAAATCCCCACATGGGTATTTATCACAGCTAATATTCTGGCAGCAGTTGTTTTTGCAGCCGGTCATCTTCCCACAAGTATTTCCATATACGGCGGCCTGACTCCTGTCATTGTGTTCCGATGTTTTTTGTTAAATGGCTGTTTTGCTTTGCTCTTTGGCCGTTACTACCGTAAATACGGTATTCAGTATGCCATGCTTGGACATTTTGGTATTCATCTGGTAAGCAAGACGATTTTGCTTCTGGTATTGTAATTATCTGATTCAGCTGTTAAAGTATAGGAAGTAGTTCAAAGTCGGGCAGGTCTTCTGCTTTTCACAGGAAGATAAAGATATGAAGCATGAACCTGACTTCGATTCATAACAAACAGATCATAACGATATTGAGGATTAATTATGGGAAAGGATTTTATAGATATCGTGATGAATCCGGTTCGTCAGAGAATCATTCAGGCATTGATGATCAGGAAAGAGGCAACATCTGCACAGATTCTGGAGCAGTTGAAGGATGTTTCCAGAGCCAGCCTGTACCGTCATATCAAAGTGCTGCTGGATGCCGGTGTGATTCAGGTGGTAAAGGAGGAGACCCGGAGAGGTGCGGTGGAAAAAACCTATATGCTCAATGAGACGCCGCCGGACACGTCACAGCCGGAGGATGCATATCCCCTGATTCAGAATGCACTGCTTCATATCAGTGCGGATTTTGCGAGATATTTTGCACAGGATAATCCGGATCCGCAGAAAGATCTTGTGAGTATCGGATCGGCCATTCTTATGATGAATGATGAAGAATATATGGAATTTCTGAAACAATACGGTGCTCTGATTATGAAAGGGATGCAGAATCCGCCGGAAGAAGGAAGAAAACCGAGAAAAGTTACTTTGATTTCCATTCCGGCAGAGGAATCGTGATGAAGCCGGTAATTGTGCCGGGTGGTTGAGATAACAGGGGGCTGTCGCACAGTTTTGACAGCCCCTGTTATTTTTTGGATCAGCCAAACAGTTCCACTACTTTTGAAGCCATTCTGCGGCCATAGATTTCAAAATTCTCTGCAAACTGGTTAATATCCAGAGTGTTGTCGATACCGACCGGTCCCAGATGGATGACCGGTTTGCCGCAGGATGCGCCGCCTGAGTAGATCAGACCGCCCATAACCATCATGTGATCCAGCATTTCGCGGATTCCCAGTTCGCCGCCACCGTGAACGTACTGTGCTGTGGTATATGCACCGCAGAGTTTTCCTGCCAGACAAAGTTTGCCGCCCTCTGTCAGCATGAAGTTCATCATCTGACCTGTAATATGTGCTGCATAGATGGGAGAACCGAGGATCACACATTTTGCTTCTTTTACAAAGTCATAATCCACATCTTCAATGGGAAAGCATTTTGCTTCTGTTCCTTCCACAGAATTCATGCCTTTCACAATTTCTTCACCCATGTTTTTGGTGTTTCCGGTAACGGAATGGTAGATCACTGCCATTTTCATAAATAATACCTCACTTTCTGCGAAAATTTCCTATTTGGTTAAACGCCGAATACTCTTTCAGATCCATTCAGTCGCTTACAAGCAAGCTTGACGCTCCTGTCTGTCCTGAAAGAATGCTCTGCTGAATAGTTACGTAATGTCGTAAATTGCCCGGATGGCGTCGGTGTAGCGGTCTTCGGGTACGCCGACCAGGAGGTTGAGTTTGCCGGCGCCCTGGTTGATGGTGCTCATTTCGATGCCTTCAGCTGCCAGTGCTTCCAGTACGCGGATGTTGGCGTCCGAGGCTTCGGTTCCTTTTTCGCCTACCACGGCAATCATGGAGAGGCCGTCTTTTATGCCGACATAATCCGGCTGAAGTACTGTTTCAATTTCTTCCAGAAGTTCATTTCTGCAGGAATCAAGTACACTGCTGCGGATGATCAGTGTGATGGTATCGATACCGGTCAGACACTGTTCGAAGGGGATTTTCCGTCTTTTCAGCATGTCCAGCATGATGGCGCTGAATCCGGCGCCGTCACTGGTCATCACTTTTTCCACCTGGATGACGGACATACCGCATCTTCCGGCAACGCCTGTGATGGGCTGGCGGGTTACGTTTTTGGGGAGCTTCCGCATAATCATGGTTCCGGGATCATCCGGCTGGTTGGTATTGCGGATATTGATGGGGATTCCGGCTTCGGAGGCAGGAAGTACCGCGTCTGTATGCAATACGGATGCACCCATATAAGATAAGGTACGCAGTTCCCGATAGCTGATGTAACGAACACTTCTGGGATTTTCAATAATACGGGGGTCTGCGGCCAGAAGACCGGATACATCGGTCCAGTTTTCATATAAATCCGCTCCCACTGCCAGGGAAACCAGACTTCCGGTTACATCAGAGCCGCCCCGGGAGAAGGTACGGATTTTATCATTCATATCGGCACCATAGAAACCGGCAACAACCACCTTATCCAGAGGGTTGAGGGCTGCTCTCATCATGCGCATGGTCATTTTCTGATCCAGCTTTCCGTTCTCATCAAAGGAAATGCACCATGCAGGGTCTACAAAAGTAAATCCGAGGAACGCAGCCAGAATACGGGAGTTCAGATATTCACCGCGGCTGGCGATATAATCGACATCGGGTTCATTGGCCAGATGGTTTCGCAGAACGGCGATTTCTTCTTCCAGAGGAAAGGAGAGTTCCAGTCCGTTCAGAATTTCCTGAAAACGTGCCTGTACAGCCTGTAATGCAGGTTCAAAATCTTCTCCGTTGTTGGCAGCGGTATAACTGCGAAGCAGCAGATCGGTGACTTTGATATCCTCTGCAAAGCGTTTGCCCGGTGCAGAGGCAACCACGTACTTCCGCCTGGGATCGGCCAGTACGATATCCCGTACTTTTCTTATCTGATTGGCATCCGCCAGTGAAGTTCCGCCAAATTTTGTAACAATTTTTTCCATAGTATTTTGAACAAATCCTTTCCGTAGTTATTTCAGAACA
>JALETI010000109.1 GCA_022781515.1 Lachnospiraceae bacterium | reverse complement strand
AAGGATTTTTTTAATACGAGTGGTGAAATAATTGGATGTCCAATTATTATAAATTCTACCCCGGGTCCGCTTCATATATGGATGGCCACCGAAGAAAATGAAGGCTATATACAATGTGAAAAACTTGCATTGTTAGATATGTCGCTTCGCGGTTACAAGAAAATAGATAGATTGCCAATTTCAGAAATGATTAACGTATCTGATGCTATTCAGGGAATTTTTGAATATATTTGATGAGCAATCTAATATGAGAAAGGGATGCTGTATGTATTAAAACGTTGTCCCAAATGACAATCACTCGTGCAAGTTCGCCTGTGATTCAAAATGGCGTCTTGCATCCGTCGATAATTGAACTGTCGCAAAATTTGCAGCAGTTCAAATTCATGCTATACTGAAGTCAGTAAAATATGTAGTTGTGGGAGGTATCTACGTTGATTTTCATTGAAACGAAACGATTGTATCTGCGAAATACAATACCTTGCGATGCAGATGTGATGTTTGATTATAGAAACAGCGAGATTTGTTCTCGTTATCAGCGAGGGCAAACAAAAGACTATGAAGGAATTGTGGAATTAATTGAGCGTCGCAAAAATGATGCTTTTTCTGTTGGGAATCCCTTTATGGTTGCGGTTACAATAAAAGAAACAAATGAAATGATTGGCGAGATAGTTGTCCTTCCGAATGATAGAACGATTTCTCTCGGATATACATTTTCCCACAAATATCATCGGCAAGGGTATGCCTTTGAGGCTCTCACTGTTTTAATTGATATGCTTCATAAGATGGTTCCTGATTGGGAGTTTATCAGTTTTACAGATCCACAAAATATTGCAAGTATTGGTTTGCTTCTAAAACTTGGTTATAAGAATTTAGGCTATGTTCCATCGAAGGAATCTCAGGTATTTGGTAAGTGGATAAAGGCAGGTACGGAAGAAGAAATTGGTAAGTTAAAAAAGTAGTTGGAGCAGGTTATACAAGGAGATAAAGAATATGGAATACAAGATCAGAATGGCAGTGGAATCGGATGCCAAAGCGGTCCATGATATATACGGAGCATATGTGCCTCTTGATTATGTAACTTTTACGGTAGATAATCCGGATGTGGAATCCTATCGCCGGAAAATCATTCATACCCTTGAGAACTACCCGTTTCTCATTGCAGAAAATGAAGAGAGAAAGGTTCTGGGCTATGCATACGGTTCTCCTCTTCGGCCACATGATGCATATCAGTGGAATGTGGAATGGACAATTGTGCTTGCACCGGATGCACCCAGAAGACAGGGAATTGCTTCAGCCCTTTATTACGAGTTTGCGAGTATACTGGAAAAACAGGGCTATCGGTATATTTACGGGGTATTGGTTGATACAAATGAGGCAAGCTGTGAATTTCATAAGAATCTTGGATTTGCTGAAGTCGGACATTTTGAAAATGCAGGTTTCAAGCTTGGTGCGTGGCGCGGTATAAGATGGATGGTGAAGCAGATTGGAACATCGGAAGGGGAACCGCATAAACCATTGAAGCTTTCGGAAGTGATATAGAATCAGGGAAGAAACAAAGTATTGCAACTCTAGTGAGGAGAAAATGTATTTTCTTATCAGAAGATGGAAGGAGAATCCGTAATGCAGGTATATTATTTTACACGGACAGGAAGAAGCAGGGAAATTGCGGAGCAGATTGCATCCCGATACCATACCACAGCAAGGAAGATTGATGATCATAAAGACTGGAGCGGAAAGGTGAATTATATGAAGGCTGGGTTCATGTCACTCAGTGGAAAAACAATTCCTGTGGATTACGTGGAACCGGATTTGGCAGATGAAATTGTGGTTGTATTTCCCTTATGGGCAGGAACCATGCCTCCGGGTGTAAAGACTTTTGCGGAAGCAGTGGGGAAAGAAAAAATCACTGCCGTTGTGACTTCTCTGGGAAGTACCATGAAACAGCGGGATGGATTCCGGAAAATAATCGATCTGGTAGGAGAGAATATCACAGCTCCGGACAGCGTGGAATAACAGGAAAAGGAATGAAGTCAGACCGATTACCGGGATCATTCATATGAAAAAAGATAAGGAAGAAATGAATTGTAAAGGCAACAGTATGGAATTGAAGTTACTACATAAGGATTTTTCTGTATGTAAAGTGGAAAATTTTTCCCAGGTGAATCTGGATGCGGAATACTGTTTTCTGGGGAAAACCGATGAGGAAAACTCCCTTGTATGCATGACAGACGAGGTGCCTTCCAACGTGATACAGAGGGATGACGGTTGGAAAGGATTTCGCATTCAGGATGTTCTGGATTTTTCTCTGATCGGAATACTGGCTGAGATTTCAGCAATTCTGGCAGAAAACGGCATCTCAATTTTTGCAGTATCCACATACAATACTGATTACATTTTGATAAAAATTGAAAAATATCAAAAGGCGCTGGACGTTCTCAAAAATTCGGGATATCAGATTACAGATTGATTTCAGGTGAAAATCAGACAAAAATACATTAAGAGAAGAGAAAAAAGATGCAGATAATCAAGATTTCAGGTGATAACAGATGATCGGATTAGGAACAATTATAAACACGATCAGTATTGTAGCCGGTGGATTCATTGGACATTTTACAGGAAAACTATTTCGCAGGGAGCAGCAGGATTCGCTGAACATGGCATGCGGAATCAGTGTATTATTTATTGCCATAGCAGGTGCCATGGAAGGCATGCTGGAGATTGAAAGCAGCTCCCTGATGAGCGGAAAATCCATGTTTGTGGTTCTCTGCCTTGCAATTGGTACGATCATTGGTGAATTAATAGGAATTGAGAATGGTTTTGAACAGTTTGGGGAATGGCTGAAGAGAAAAACAGGAAACAGCGAGGATGCTGAATTTGTCAATGCTTTTGTTACGGCGTCATTAACGGTTTGCATTGGAGCTATGGCCATTGTCGGTGCGATACAGGATGGTATTCTCGGGGATTATTCAACTCTGGCCGTAAAAGCGGTTTTGGACCTGATTATTATTGCTGTTATGACATCATCCATGGGAAAGGGATGTGTGTTCTCTGCAATTCCGGTATTTCTTTTTGAAGGCGGCATTACCCTGGCTGCACGACTGATTTCTCCGATCATGACGGAGTTGGCAGTGTCCTATTTGTCGCTCGTCGGTTCCATCCTGATATTCTGCGTCGGTGTCAATCTGGTATGGGGGAAAATGATTCGGGTGGCAAATATGCTGCCGGCAGTATTGATTGCAGTGATTGCCGCATTCCTGCCGCTGTAGTTTTGAAATAAGGCGACCGTTTCTATAAAATCAACACATACAGATGCAAAATATGCCTATATGTGACGGTTATTTTTCTGTAGAATAACAGTATAAATATTAACAGAGAACAATAATAAAAATACAGAAAAATAATGAAAGCAAAGGAGAATTGTATTATGGATAAAAAGAAAATTCAGGAAGTGACCTCCATTGTTATGAAAAAAGAGGGTATCTATGAAACGAATTCAAATCATTGAAGATGATACTGTCATCCGAACAGAATTGAAAATGCTGCTTCAGGCCAATGGTTATATGCCGGTGGAAGACGGTCCCTGCGATCTGATTCTGATGGATGTGAATCTGCCCGGTGAGAACGGATTTGCCCGCTGTCGGAAGCTTCGTCAGACTTCTGACACCCCGGTGATCTTTCTGACAGCCCGTGATACCCCGGAAGATGAACTGCTTGCATTCGGCGTGGGCGGTGATGATTTTATCCGCAAACCCTATCATTCTTCCGTTCTTCTGGCAAGAATCGGGCGGATACTGAAAAATACGGTCAATGACAGCCTGACTGTCAGGGGCTTAACGCTGAATCTGCCGGGGATGACAGCTCTGTTTGATGGAAAATCGGTGGAACTGACGAAAAACGAAGCCCGTATTCTCTGGTGTCTGATGAATAAGGAACTCTGTACCCGGGATGAACTGATTGAAGACCTGTGGACAAACGGCATGTATATCGATGGCAATACGCTGTACGTAAATATTGGCAGACTGCGGGAAAAACTGGGGCACATAGGTGCAGTCGATTTTATCCGTACAGTCCGGGGAGTGGGGTACCGCTTATGAGTTTTTGGGAGTATCTGGAATCCAAGGCTATTACTCTGTGTGCTGGGGGAATCGGGATTCTGTATCTGGTTCTGGTTGCCTGGCTATGTGAACTGCCCTTCTCATTGCTGCTGATCTGTCTGTTCAGCGGCATTTTTGTATTTGTAATTTATTTGTTATTTACATGGCATCGGACAAATAGGCGACTGTGTTTGTTGCAGAACCGACTGGGTACCATGTCGGAAAAGTATCTCATTGGAGAAACCTTTACCAGACCCAGGGATGCAGTGGAGCTGCAGTATTACCTGCTGATGCAGGAAATTTCCCGCTCGGCCATCGGTGCAGTGGAGAAAGCACGGACCGAGCAGCAGAACTACTGCGAGTATGTGGAGCAATGGGTTCACGAAATGAAAACGCCACTGACTGCCTGTTCCCTGATCCTCGCAAATGGAGGAGAGTCTTTCAAGCTGCGAAGGGAATTGCGTCGGGCTGACAATCTGACGGAAACGATACTGACCTACGCCAGAATGCGGACGGCAGAAAAGGACACACAAATCAGCCTTGTGGATCTGCGTGCAGTTTGTGATCAGGCAGTGAGAGAAGAGATGGAGCTGCTGATTGCCGCAGGAATTTGTGTATTGATCGAGGGCTACAGCCAGGTATATACAGATCCGAAACTGCTGGTATTTATTCTCAAGCAGCTTCTCATCAACTGTGCCAAATACTGTCCGAACTGCCGTATTCAGATGGAATTATCAGAAAACAGGCTGATTCTGGAGGATAATGGTCCAGGTATTCCGGCTCACGAACTGCGCCGGGTTACGGAGTGCGGCTTCACCGGAAGTTTAGGACGCAGTCGGGGGGAGAGTACCGGCATGGGTCTGTACATCGTAAGCCAGCTTTGCAGGAATCTGAATATCCGGATGGAACTGACTTCCGAGGAAGGGTTGTATACCCGTTTTGTTTTTCAGTTTCCCGCATCAACGTTTCCTGCATCAATCTTACAAAACTGTTAGATTACCGGCAGACAGCGTTAGAACAAATTCAGCTGTTTTAAGGTACAATAGCGGTGAAAGGATGGTGCAGAAATTATGAATACATTATTGGAAATCAAAAACGTAACGAAATATTTTGGCAGCGGAGACATGGTATCCAAAGCGCTGAACGGTGTCAGCTTTACCATGGAAGAAAGTGAATTTACTGCCGTCATGGGTGCCTCCGGCTCCGGAAAAAGCACACTTTTGAATGTGATTGCAACCATTGACAGACCCAGTTCCGGAAGCATTCTTCTGGAAGGTCGTGATATTGCAGAAATGAAAGAGCAGGATCTGGCTGCATTCAGGAGAGATCGTCTGGGTTTCATTTTTCAGGAGTACAATCTGCTGGATACGCTGACAATTGCAGAAAATATTGTTCTGCCTCTGAATCTGCGGAAATGTTCTCTGAAAGAAACACAGGAACAGCTTGAGAAAGCTGCTGCAGCTTTGGATATTACGGATCAGCTTTCCAAATTTCCGAGACAACTCTCCGGCGGACAGCGTCAGCGTGCCGCATGTGCCCGGGCACTGATCACGCAACCGGCCCTGATTCTGGCAGATGAGCCCACAGGTGCTTTGGACAGTGCCAATTCAAAAAGTCTGATGCAGACCCTTACCCTTATGAACCGAAGTCTTGGTTCCACCATTTTGATGGTGACTCATGATGCTGTGGTGGGATCGTATGCTTCACGTGTTCTGTTTTTAAAAGACGGAAAGATATGGAATGAACTGTACCGGGGTGACCGGACTCGTCAGACCATGTATCATGAGATCTTGAATACGATGGCGGTGTTAGGGGGTGAGGCAGATGTTCGGTAAACTGGCTTTTCGGAATGTATGTCGTCAGATTCAGAATTATCTGATTTATTTTATCACCGTATCCCTGAGTATTGCCCTGTTGTTTGCAGTCAATAATCTCAGCTACAGTGACCGGATACAGAGTCTTGCGGATATGTCTTCGGACATCAGCAGCATGTTCACCATGGTGACCGTGCTGTCCTGCATAGTCACTGCTCTGGTGCTCAGTTATGCCGCCGGTTTTATGCTGAAGCTGCGGCGCAGGGAATTCGGCATGTATCTGACTCTGGGCATGACCCGCAGGAATATTCAGACCCTGTTCGTATGTGAAACCGGGTTGTTATCCGCCCTGGCCATGATTGTGGGAATGGGTGCAGGACTGGTCATTTTTCAGCTTCTTGCAGCTTTATTTGCATCCATTCTGGAGATTCCCTTTACCATTTCTGCTTATTCGGTACAGGGAATTCTGCTGACGGTAATTGTGGGTACCGGTATGTTTCTCCTGTCCACTGTGGCTTCCCTTCGTTATCTGAAAAAAGTAACAGTTTCAGACCTTCTGAAGGAAGAAGCGGTGGAGAAAACCGAAAAGCATCCGGTACTCTGGTGTACCATATCCGTTCTGCTGCTGGCTGTTTTTCTGATATGCCTGATGATTACTTACCAAAGTATGATGGCAGCCTTCCGCAATCAGGATGGCGTTCAGCTACTTCTCTGGCTGGCTGTGGATCTTGTGATGGTTTTTCTGGTTCATTTCGCCCTGTCCAGGACACTGGCCGGTATGCTTCTGCGGAATCAGAAACTGAAAAACAGGGGAACCAATACGGTGGTTCTTCGGGGACTTTCCGGGAAAATGAACATGAATGCTCTGCTGATCGGTGCTCTGGCCACCCTTCTGGTCTTTGCCATTGCCATGACCAATGTGGCATTCGGTGAAAAAAACTATCGAGACCGGACCATCGAAAAGGACTGTCCCTATGATGTAATGGCCTTGTATGATACAGCAGAGGGACAGGATATTTCCTTGGAGGAAGGCCGGCAGATTCTGGAGAAATACAGTCCCATCACTGATCAATTGGATTTTCAGTTTTATTCACTGGGGGAAACAACCCTTTGCAGCAGCATAATGGGCTATGAGGAAATGGGATGGACCGATCAGTATATGCCTTTGAGTCAGTTCAATCAATTGCTTTCGGGATGTGGTTATGAACCCATTTCTCTTCAACGGGAATACCTGCTGATTACCGATGTGCAGGGAATCTGCGATGTGGATTTTTCAGGAAAAACCGTCAGTCTGAATGGAGAAACATATTCCTGGGCAGGCAGTCGTATGGATTTTCCGGATTTTGCCAGAAGGCTGTGGATGTACTTTGTGGTACCGGATGATGCCATTGCAAATATGCCAGTGTCAGCCAACGGGGCGGCATATACTCTGGAAAATCACCGGCCGGATTCAGAAGCCATGCTTTCTGACCTTACAGAATATGTGGAAACGGAAGAGGGTATGGAGGAAACCTGCAATTATGCCATCAAGGAGTATATCCGCATTTACAGCAAAGCCAATGCCGGTGTACTGATTATTGGAGCCTTGTATGTTTCCACGGTATTTGTATGCATGGCCCTGGCAATTCTGTCTGTAAAAACGCTGTCTGTTCTGGAAGATGAGCGGAGGCGTTTTGCCATTTTGTATCGTCTGGGTGCAGACACCAGAATGCAGAAGTCAGCTCTTCTGCGGCAGACCGGTGCATTTTTCCTGATACCCTTTGCCTTCCCGATTCTGATGACAGTTCCCATTGGAGTTATTTTTAAAAAGGTTTATGAGATCTGGAACTTACCGGGATTAAGCGGAATCCAGGCGATGCAGACAGCTGCTGTAATCGCCCTGGTGATCACAGGAATCTATGTCCTGTATTATTTTATTACCTATCGGATTGCCTGTAATCATGTGATCTGTTCGGGTGCCGGGGGTCAGAATCCATTTTGAGCCAGATACCACATTATGCATTTTTTACAACGGATCATCGAGAATAGAAAATAATGAAATTTTGATGCTATAATAAACAGGAGTCAAACAAGGAGGTCGATAATATGCCAAAACTATTTGGACCGGATAACGATTTGCTTAATAAGGATGGAAAAATTACACATTTCGGATGGGCGGTTTTTGTGATTTCATCTTTATTGGGAATAGTAGGTTTTCTTTCAGGAAGACATCTATATGGAAGGAGGAAAAATGATGTACGAGTACAAAATTGAAACCTATAAAGTAAAAGAAGCAGAAAAGGAAATGAATAAGCTGGCAAGCGAAGGCTGGAGAGTAATCGCTGTATCACCCAATGTTGGGATGGGATATGGAGTTGTAGTTACTTATGAACGGAAAAAAGACTGACCTTTACTATTTTATTCCAGTTGTTTTGCTGTTTATTGGTTGTTTATGGGAATTCAGGTAGTTGAATATATTGCGGATGTCCGGGGAAACGGTAAGTCCATGAAACAGGAGGTTGATGAAAGATGTACAAATATGTTTTGTTTGATTTAGATGGTACCCTGACGGATTCCGGGGAAGGAATAACAAATTCCGTTGCATATGCATTAAAAAAATTCCATATCACTTCTGCAGACCGGGCGGAATTATACAAATTTATCGGTCCGCCTTTACACAGTTCTTTTAAAGAATTTTACGGATTTTCCGATGCAGATTGTGAACTGGCTGTTGCGTATTATCGAGAATACTTTAAAGAAAAAGGTATATTTGAAAACAGAGTTTATGATGGAATAGAAGAACTGCTGAAGGCGTTAAAGGAAAATGGTCACATAATTTTTCTTGCCACGTCGAAGCCGGAAACATTTGCAGTGAAGATATTAGAACACTTTAATCTGATTCAATACTTCGATTTTGTGTCTGCTGCAACATTGGACAGCACAAGAAATGAAAAAGCAGATATCATTCAATATGCGTTGAATCAGATTGATCAGAAAGAATTGTCATCAGTTATCATGGTCGGAGACAGAAAATACGATATTCTTGGTGCGAAGCAATTTCACCTTGCCTCTGTTGGGGTATTGTATGGATTTGGAGGCAGAGCTGAACTGGAACAGGCAGGAGCTGATTTTATTGTGGAAACACCATTGGAAATTGTAAATATATGTAAATAAGAAGTCCGGTTTGTAGAGCAAATATTTTCCTATTGGAAAAAACAGTGTGAGGTATGAACATGTCAAAAAAAGTATTAATTATTTCAACCAGCCTTCGGGGCGGCAGCAATTCCGATATTCTTGCAAAGGAATGTGAGAGGGGAGCAAAGGAAGCAGGTCATGATGTTGAGTTGATTTCTCTTAAAGGGAAAAATATAAAGTTCTGCATCGGCTGTCTCGCATGTCATGAAAAAGGCTCCTGTGTTCTGAAAGATGATGCTGCAGAGATTGTGGAAAAGGCGAGAGAAGCAGAGGTTATTGTATATGCAACGCCGATTTATTATTATGAGATGAGCGGTCAGATGAAGACACTTCTTGATCGATTAAATCCTTTGTATGGAGCGGAGTATCACTTCAGAGATATCTATATGCTTGCGGTGGCGGCAGAAAATGAAGAAAGTACATTTGCAAAAGCATACAATGGTTTACAGGGCTGGGTGGATTGTTTTGAAGAAGCAAAATTGAAAGGTATGGTTGCCGGCGGTGGTATCAACGATGCAAATGATGTCAGAAACCATGCAGATGTGATGCAGAAAGCGTATATTCTTGGAAAAAATCTGTAATATTTTCTGAACATGGGAAGAGATGCTCTGTACCTGATTGAGGACAGCGATTTTACAGGATACCAGAATCAGGGAAAGGAATCTTTTTCTGTATCCAGAGAAAAGGAGAAGTATGAATTACAGTAAAAAGATCGTATTAAAAAACGGAAAAGAAGCATTTCTGAGAAATGGTGTTTTATCTGATGGAAGTGCGGTAGCTGAAAATTTCAATTTAACACATGCAGAAACAGATTATCTGCTGACCTATCCGGATGAAAATAGGATGACTTCAGAACAGGAAGGACAGTTTCTGGAGAAGAAAACAGCAAGTAATAATGAAATAGAGATCATTGCTGTTGTGGATGGCAGAGTTGTAGGAACGGCGGGAATAGATGCTGTCGGAACAAAATTTAAGCTGAAACATCGAGCGGAATGTGGTGTAAGTATTTTGCAGGAATATTGGGGACTGGGAGTTGGTCGTGCTTTGATGGAAGCGTGCATAGAATGTGCTGAAAAAGCAGGTTATGTTCAGCTGGAATTAAATGTGGTGGCGGAAAATACAAGAGCTGTTTCACTCTATAAAAAACTGGGATTTGTTGAATATGGAAGAAATCCCAAAGGGTTTCATTCCAGAATAAGTGGATTCCAGGAGGTTATTTATATGCTGCTGGAGCTGCAGTCAGACAATGGATCAAAAGAAGAATAGGGTTTTGTGATACAATTGGAACAGGCAAACGGGTATTTCAGGTCTGACACGGATGGTGTCATGGATGTGAAGGGAGATCGATTTATGCCATATATGGGGGATCAGGATTGGTGGAACCATCGGTTTCACCAGAGGGAATGGAAACTGATGAAGCCGGATCCGAAGCTGGAATCCGACTGGTTTCTGTTTCAGAAAGAGGGCCGTGTGCTGGATGTGGCGTGCGGAGACGGAAGAAATGCCATTTTCCTGGCAGAAAATGGTTTTTTGGTGGATGGAATTGATTTCTGTGAATCGGCTTTGAAACGACTGTCATCTTTTGCAGAAAAGGCAGGTGTGAGGATTGATACAGCGGCGGTTGATCTGGATGGCTTGAATCCTTTTCAGAAACTGCCGATGTATGACAGCATTATCATAAATCATTATCGATTGCATCCGGAATTGTATGCAGACCTGGCATGCCATTTAAAGGGAAACGGCATACTGTGGGTAAATGGATTTTACGCCGTACCGCAGGATAATCCATTTGTTACAGAACAGGATCTTCTGAACGATGGGGATTTCTCCAGGCTAACCCATTGCTTTTTAGAAGAGAAACTTTTGTATCAAAATGGATCTCATACCTGCGTCCGATATTTGTGGAGAAAGAGAGTCTGGGAATACGAGTGATTTGAAAAAGGTGAACAATGAAAAAAGTAATTGTGATCGGTTGTCCCGGTGCAGGGAAAAGTACCTTTGCAAGAAAACTCAGGGATCGAACGGGACTTCCCCTCTATTATCTTGATATGATCTGGCACAAACCGGATAAAACGAATATTACCCGTCAGGAGTTTGATGCGAAACTGTCTGAAATTGTCAGAAAAGAGGAATGGATCATTGACGGTAATTATGGAAGAACCCTTGAAATGCGTTTAAGGGAATGTGATACGGTATTTCTGCTGGATATACCGGTTTCAGTATGCCTTGCAGGTGCAGAATCCCGAATCGGGACCCAAAGAGAGGATATGCCCTGGAAAGAAGAAACAATGGATGAGGAGTTTCGTGACTGGATTGTGAATTTTCCAAGAGATGAAATGCCTCATGTATATGAACTGCTGAACAAATACGGAGATAAGAATATTGTTGTCTTTCAATCCAGGGAAGAAGTGAATCAATATATCATCTGACATCCCGGCTGTTGATTCCGGTTCAGAATGCAGACAGAGATGTCAGATTCAGGGAATTGGGTTCCGGACCCATCATGAAACGGATGAAATTTCTTTTGTTTTTTTCTGTATCCGCCAGGGACCGCGGCGGTAGAAGAAAATCGATAAAATGGAACCTGCCAGCCATCCGATCGGCCATGAGCACCAGATGCCGGTTGCTCCCAGAGCTGTCCTGGAAAAACAGAAAGCCAGAAGCACTCGCAAAATCAGATCCGTAAAAGTTGATATCATGAAATTCTTCATCATGCCAGCACCTCGTAAGATACCGTCTGCTACTAATTTGGCAGAAACAATAAAATAGAACGGAGACAGAATCTTTAAAAAGAGGATACCGGTATGCATAGCCTGGGGTGTAGGATCCTCCATAAAGAGTTTTAATGCAATATTTCCACCAAAGAAATAGAAAATGGACAGAGGGAGTCCCAGCATCCAGACGATTTTTATGCCAACCTGAAATCCCTGTCGGATACGGGATAATTTGCCTGCACCCAGATTCTGCGCTGTATAATTGGAAATTCCGTTTCCGATGGTGGTGAAGGAAGTAACCACAAGATTGTTCAGCTTTACGGACGCAGAATAACCGGCCATGACCGGGGCGCCGAATCCGTTGATCATACCCTGGATGACAATATTACCCAGAGAAATAAAGCTTTGCTGCAGGGTACTGGGCACCGCAATGCTCACAATCTGTTTCAGCAGCTTCCAGTCAAAAAGCGGTGGTTTTTCCTGAAGTTTCATCTTCTGAAGTCTGTGAAAAACCACGGTCATGGAAAGCATGCAGCTGACACCCTGGCAGATCAGAGTTGCCCATGCCACGCCGGCGACTCCCATGTGGAGGGCTTTGACAAAAAAGATATCTGCCACAATATTGGAAAGGGAAGATGCTGCCAGAAAATAGAAGGGAGTTTTCGAATCACCCAGTGCTGAAAAAATACCGGTTGCAATATTGTAAAAGAATACAAATGGCAGACTCCAGGTATAAATATCCAGATATAATCTGGAATCAGCAAAAACCTCATCCGGTGTTCGTATCAGGCGAAGCAGCAGATCAGAACCGGCAATCCCGATCAACATCAGTACGATACATACAGTTCCTGTGAAGATGCAGGCAGTATAAATGGCAGTTTTCATTGCCTTAAAGTTTTTTGCACCGAAAAGTTTAGATACGATGACGGAACAGCCCATGTTGCAGCCAAATGCAAATGCAATAAAAATCAATGTGATTTCATAGCTGTTTCCAACGGCAGCCAATGCATTTTCACCGATAAACTTTCCGGCAATCAGGCTGTCGGCTATATTATATAACTGCTGGAAAATAATGCTGCCAAAGAGCGGCATGCAGAATCTCCAGAGGACACGCTGTGGATCCCCTGTTGTCAGATCTTTATTCATGTTCAGATTCCTCCCGGGTAAATTGATTATATATGCAGGATGTAGTATAATCTGTCATGATACATGTGTAAAATGCTATTTTTGCAGGTAAGATATATGAATATGATATAATAGAAGCGCAAAAATTATGTTTTCAGGGTTTTGTGAGTACAAAGTGCAAACAAATCGGGCATCAAGGGAGTGGAGATGAATATCAGTTATGACTATTACAGGGTTTTTTATTACGTAGCAAAATACAAAAGTTTCACCGGAGCGGCAGCTGCACTGTATAACAATCAGCCCAATGTTACCCGGATGATGAAAAAACTGGAGCAGGAAATGGGATGTACTTTGTTTGTAAGGCAGAGGCATGGTGTGACACTGACGCCGGAAGGGGAAAAATTGTATGCCCATATCGCCATTGCCTTCGAACATATTCTGTGCGGGGAACAGGAGATAGCCAGGGATAGAAGTCTGCAGTCGGGAATTGTTACCATTGCAGCCAGTGAAATCGCTCTGCATTGTGTGTTGCTTCCTATTCTAAAGGATTTTCGAAAGGCATACCCCGGTGTTCATATCCGGATTTCCAGTCATTCAACACCTCAGGCAATTGATATCCTGAAAAAGGGACTGGTGGATTTTGCAATTGTAACAGGTCCATTTTACCTTCCGGCCGGAATATCTTCTCAGGTACTTCAAAAGATTCAGGAGATACCGGTCTGCAGCAGTGCTTTCGAGTTTCCCGATGGTGATGTTCTGACCGCTGAGCAGATGATACAGTATCCCATGATCGGACTGGGCGAAAAAACCAGTTCGTTTGCTTTTTATTCCGACTTTTTCGCCAGAAGAGGTGTTTCTTTTGAACCGGAGATTGAAGCGGCCACAGCAGAACAGATTCTGCCCATGGTTAAATCGGATCTGGGTATTGGATTCGTTCCGGCTGTGTTTCTGGAAAAGGAAAATATGGAAAATCTGCGTATTCTGCATATGGAACATCCGGTTCCCAACAGAGATATCTGTATATTGAAACGAAAGGAACTGTCCCTCAGTATTGCAGCATCTGAACTGGAACAGCTGATCCGGGGACAGCAGATCTGACAGAAAAACGAAGATATGAGAAACGGATGCTGGAGTAAAACAGACCGAAACAATATAGGAAGGAAACAGATTTACGGTATGAGTCTTAAATTACGAAATATGACCTCCATCTATCTGTACAGAGACGAGCAGATTCTGCTTCTGTACAGACAGGGGGGCAGGGTTGTGAACAATGTATGGATCGGCTCTGCAGGAGGTCATTTTGAACCGTATGAATTAAATGACCCGGAAGCCTGTATATTACGGGAAATACGGGAGGAACTGGGCCTTGGCCCGGAAGATATTGAAGATCTTGCTCTGCGTTACGTTGCGTTGCGAAGAACCAAAGGAGAAATCCGTCAGAATTATTACTACTTTGGCAGGCTGAAAGAAACCGTTGATAAAAATCTGACCTCCAATGAAGGTATCTGCAAATGGTTTTCCGTTGGCGAAATGAATAATCTGAAGATGCCCTATACCGCCGGCTACGTGGTTAAACATTATTGTGAAACCGGCAGGTTTACAAAAGAAGTGTATATTGGTGCGGCAGATGGGAAAACGGTGGAATTTATCCAAATGCCGGAATTCTGATTTCGGTGGATATCCATTTCTTTTTATAGCAAACAGGCGTGAAACAGAATTTCCTGTTAACTTTTTCAGAATTATATTGATTTAAAGTGATGAATCAGTATAATAGAATGATACAAGGAATCCGTTTGTAACATGGTGTTATTGGTAAATAAAACCAAAGACAAAACAGCAGAGAAAACCAGGAGAAAATATATGATATATACACCTTTGACAAAGAAAGCAATGTGTATCTGCTTTGAAGCCCATAAAAATCAGATGGACAAAAGCGGTGTGCCCTATGTATTCCATCCCTGGCATCTGGCGGAGCAGATGCATACAGAATATGAGGTCTGCACGGCATTACTGCATGATGTACTGGAAGATACGGATATGACTCCGGATGATCTGAGACAGCAGGGATTTCCGGAAGAGGTGATTACGGCGCTGCTCTACATGACCCATGCGGATGGTGTGCCGTATATGGATTATGTGAAAAAAATCCGGGAGAATCCCATTGCTTCCGCTGTAAAAAGAGTGGATCTGGCCCATAACAGTGATCTGACCCGTTTTGCCGGAATGCCATTGAAAGAAAAGGATCGGATACGGCAGGAAAAGTATCGGAAAGCCATGGAGCTGCTGGAAGAGTGAATGATGCCTGCAAGCATGGTACAGTTGTTATTCCTGAAATAATGCTTTGAAATAGCAGCAAAAAGATTGGAGAATAAGATGAGAGTATTGATCGTCAGACACGGAGATCCGAATTATGAAATTGATTCCCTTACGGAAAAAGGATGGAAAGAAGCCGAACTGCTTTCTGACCGGTTATCCCGACTGGATGTCAGGGCGTTTTATGTATCTCCCCTGGGAAGAGCAAGAGATACGGCTTCCCTTACATTGAAAAAGATGGGAAGAGAAGCCGTTGTATATGACTGGATGCGTGAATTTGATGCACCGATTTACAAACCGGGCATGGACACCCTCTCCAATTCCTGGGACTGGAAACCGGCTGACTGGACTTCTGAGGAAGCATATTACCGCAGAGATCTCTGGCCGTATACCGATGTCATGCAGGCCGGTCAGGTGAAGGAAAAGTATGAAGAGGTCTGCAAAGGGCTGGATAAACTGCTGGCAGATCATGGATATGTCCGGGAGAATGATATTTACAGAGCAGAAAATCCCAATAGGGATACCATTGTCCTGTTCTGTCATTTTGGCGTGGGCTGTGTCATGCTTTCCCATCTTCTGGGAATTTCACCCATGGTTCTGTGGCATGGATTTTCCGCTGCTCCCACATCTGTGACAATACTGAATACAGAGGAACGGGAAAAGGGAATTGCCTGTTTCCGGATGAGTACGTATGGCGATACCTCGCATCTCTATGCAGGAGGAGAAAAACCTGCTTTTGCAGGAAGGTTCTGTGAAGTATACAACAGTGTGGATGAGAGACATGAAAGTTAAATATAGAAAGAAGTGGTAATCAATGTGTGAAATCTTTGGATTGAGTGCGGCCTCTCCCGTTCTGATCAATCCCTGGCTGAAAGAAATCTACCGTCATAGTGAGATCTTTCCCAATGGATGGGGACTGGCCATTCTCGATGGAGATGAAGTGAATATAGAAAAGGAGCCGGTACAGGCCATCAGCAGCGTATATCTGAAACATCGTCTGGCGGAGCCGATTTATGCGGATTGTGCCATAGCCCATATCCGTCATGCGGTTCCGGAAAGCATGCAGTATTGCAACTGTCATCCGTTTACCAGAAAGGATATCACAAAAAGGCGGTGGACCATGGCCCACAATGGTGCGATTTTCAAATTCGATCCGCTGGAATCTTATCGGGATAAACAAAGCGGAATCACCGATACGGAACGCATTCTGATGTACATCGTTGATCAGATCAATGAAGAATCCTGCAAAAAAGGCAGGCCGCTGCAAGCGGAGGAACGGTTCTGGCTGCTGGATGAGATTTTCTGCACCATGTCAGAAGAGAATCGTCTGAATGTCCTTCTGGCAGATGGAGAATATATTTATGCCCATACCAATAAAAAAGATGATCTTCATTATCGGCAGACAGAAAATTACACACTGGTTGCCACAAAGCCGCTGGATCAGGAAACATGGAAGCCGATGCCCTTTACGACATTGACGGCGTTTCGCCATGGAAATACGGTATTTACCGGAACCAACCATGGCAAAGAATTTATTGAAACAGAAGAACATCTCAGGATACTGGGATTCCGATAGAAAAATGGAGGTACCATATGGAATTTGTGAAAAAAGAAGGATATACGTATGTGGAAGGCGGGGTCTGTGCTGCAAAAGGTTTTGTGGCCAATGGTCTGAATTGCGGGTTGAATCCCAATGCAGAGAAAAATGATCTGGCCCTGTTATACAGTGAAACGGTCTGTGATGTGGCAGCGGTTTATACACAGAACAAGGTAAAGGGCGCGCCCATTCTGGTTACAAAAAAGCATTTTGCTGCAACCGGCGGAAAAGCCCATGCAGTTATTGTAAACAGCAAAAATGCCAATACCTGCAATGCGGACGGGGAAGAAAAAGCGGAAATGATGTGCAGACTGGCGGCAGAGCAGCTGGGGATTTCTTCTGATTATGTATTTGTTGCATCAACAGGCGTAATCGGTCAGATTCTTCCCATTGAACCGATCGCTTCTCATATTAAGGAACTGGCTGCCGGATTATCCGCAGAAGGCAATGACAAAGCTGCCAATGCCATCATGACAACCGATACCTTCCCAAAACAGGTTGCAGTCTGCTTTGAACTGGATGGAGTGACATGTACCATCGGTGGTATGGCCAAGGGAAGCGGCATGATCCATCCCAATATGGCAACCACCTTGAATTTTGTTACAACCGATGTACGCATTTCTTCTGAAATGCTTCAGAAGGCACTCAGAGAAATCATCAAAGTAACGTACAATTGTTTAAGTGTGGACGGAGACACATCCACCAATGATATGGTCAGCGTTATGGCAAACGGTTTGGCGGGAAATGCGGAAATTGCAGAAGAAGGTCCTGCATTTGATGCTTTTAAAGACGCCCTGTATATGTGTCTGATGAATATGACCCGTATGCTGGCAAAGGATGGAGAAGGTGCCACCAAGCTGCTGGAGTGTGCTGTAAAGGGTGCACCGGATCTGGATACCGCTGTCATTGTGGCGAAAGCAGTCATCGGTTCCAATCTGACGAAATGTGCCATGTTTGGTGAGGATGCCAACTGGGGCAGAATTCTCTGTGCCATCGGATATGCCGATGCGGAATTTGATATTGATCAGGTTGCAGTGGATATTGCTTCGGAAAAAGGCTGTGTCAGTGTATGCAGAAACGGTGCCGGAATTCCATTCTCCGAAGAAGAAGCGGCAGCAGTTCTCAGTGCAGATGAGATTTTTATCAACATTGATCTGATGCAGGGGGCGGCGGAAGCAAAGGCCTGGGGCTGTGATTTGACCTATGAGTATGTAAAAATCAATGGGGAATACCGTTCCTGATTGCATGTCCGTGTCCGATTGCATGAAAAAGTCAGACGAATATAGTTTAACGCTCTAAAACATGAAACATTCGTACATTAAATTAAAAAAGTGTTTACCTGAGAGTGAATAAATGATACAATAGGATTCGATATCGCAGAAAAAAGGAGGACGCGAGATGGCAAAAAACGTTCCCAGAGAAAGAAAGTATGCAATGTATGAGGCAATTCTTCAGCTGAAGGATATGGATGAGTGTTGCCGTTTCTTTGATGATTTATGTGCAGTGACCGAACTTCGTTCCATGGAACAGAGATATGAAGTTGCTTCCATGCTTCTGGATGATAAGGTATATATGGAAATCATGGAAAAAAGCAGTGCCAGTTCCGCAACCATCAGCAGGGTGAATCGTGTGCTGAACTACGGTACAGGCTGTTTGCCGGAAATCATCAGGCGTACAAATGAAGCGAGACAGAAGAAAAATGAAGCGGCTGATACAGCCGAGTAATGATATACAGAAAGGAACCATCCAATGAAAGAACTGATGTTGGGCAACAAAGCCTTTGCCAGAGGTTTATATGAAGCAGGCTGCTCTGTTGTATCCAGTTACCCCGGTACCCCCAGTACAGAAGTAACAGAAGAAGCAGCAAAATACGATGAAATTTACTGTGAATGGGCTCCCAATGAAAAAGTAGCCATGGAAGTTGCATTCGGTGCCAGTCTTGCAGGCAGAAGAAGCTTCTGCGGCATGAAGCATGTGGGTCTGAACGTTGCAGCAGATCCTTTATACACATGCTCCTATACAGGTGTGAATGCCGGTATGATCATCTGCGTGGCAGATGATGCCGGTATGCATTCTTCTCAGAATGAACAGGATTCCCGTCACCATGCCATTGCAGCCAAGGTCCCCATGCTGGAGCCTTCTGATTCTGCAGAAGCACTGGAATTTGTAAAACGAGCATACGACCTTTCCGAAGAGTATGATACCCCGGTTATCATCAAGATGTGTACCCGCGTGGCACATTCCCAGAGTATTGTGGAGACTTCCGAAAGAGTACTTCCGCCTCAGAAACCCTATGAAAAGAACATTGCCAAGTACGTTATGATGCCCGGCAATGCAAAACGCCGTCATCCCATTGTGGAACAGAGAACAAAGGATCTGACTGCACTGGCAGATAACTGCTATTTCAACCGTGTGGAAATGGGTGATACAGCAGTCGGTATCATTACTTCTTCCACCAGCTATCAGTATGCAAAGGAAGTATTCGGTGACAAAGCATGCATCCTGAAGCTGGGTATGATCAATCCCCTGCCTGAAAAACTGATCCTTGATTTTGCAGCAAAAGTGGATAAGCTGGTTATCATCGAAGAACTGGACCCTATCATTGAAGATCACTGCAAAAAGCTTGGACTTACCGTAACCGGTAAGGACGTCCTTCCCATGATCGATGAGTTTTCACAGAACCTGATTGCAGAAAAACTGGGTCTGGAAGTTCCTGCCGGAAAGAAACTGGAGGAACAGCTGCCCGCCCGTCCGCCCGTTATGTGTGCCGGATGTCCTCACAGAGGCATGTTCTATACCCTTTCCAGAAATAAATGTACCGTACTGGGTGATATCGGATGCTACACCCTGGGTGCCGTTGCTCCTTTAAGTGCCATGGATATGACTCTTTGCATGGGCGGTTCCATCAGTGCCATCCATGGCTTCAACAAGGCTAATAATGGCGAAAGTGCCGGTAAAACCGTAGCGGTCATCGGTGATTCCACATTCATGCATTCCGGTATGACCGGTCTTGCCAATATCGCTTACAACCAGAGTAATTCCACGGTTATTATTCTGGATAACTCCATTACCGGTATGACCGGCCACCAGCAGAATCCCACCACCGGTTACAACATCAAGGGAGATCCTGCAGGCAAGATCAATCTGGAAGCACTTTGCAAAGCCATGGGATTCAATCGTGTCCGTGTGGTGGATCCCTATAACCTGGCTGAGTGTGATGCAGCCGTAAAGGAAGAGCTTGCAGCCGATGAACCTTCTGTAATCATCAGCCGTCGTCCCTGCGCATTGTTAAAATATGTAAAGGCAAAGCCGGCCCTTACGGTGGAAGAGAAGAACTGTACTGGATGTAAATCCTGTATGCGTCTGGCATGTCCTGCCATCAGCATAAAGGACAAAAAGGCTCATGTGGACAGCACCCTTTGCGTTGGATGTGGAGTATGTCAGCAGCTTTGTAAATTTGATGCGCTGAAAGCGCCGGAGGTTTGATTATGACTAAGAATATTATGATTGTTGGTGTAGGCGGACAGGGTTCACTCCTTGCCAGCAAATTACTCGGACATCTGCTGCTGACCCAGGGATACGATGTAAAGGTTTCTGAAGTTCATGGAATGAGCCAGAGAGGCGGCAGCGTTGTTACATATGTCCGTTTCGGTGAAAAGGTATATTCTCCGATCATTGATAAAGGGGAAGCTGATTTTATTGTTTCCTTCGAAAAACTGGAAGCAGCCAGATGGGTGGAATATCTGAAGGAAGGCGGCCGCATTGTGGTCAACACACAGCAGATCGATCCCATGCCGGTTATCACAGGCAATGCACAGTATCCGGAAAATCTGATCGAAAAGATGGAGGCTCTGGGCATTCAGGTGGATGCCATGGACTGTCTGTCTCTGGCAGAACAGGCTGGTTCCGCGAAGGCTGTCAACATCGTACTGATGGGGCGTCTTTCCAGATACTTTGACATTCCGGAAGAAACCTGGAAACAGGCAATCAGAGACTGTGTACCTGAAAAATTTGTGGAACTGAATCTGAAGGCCTTTGAACTGGGCCGTGCATAATATAATAAATTAATTTACCTGGAGGAAAGAAATATGGAGAAACATTATTTCCAGCCTGAGATTGAAACCATGTCTCAGGAAGAAATCAGAAAAATACAGAGCGAAAAGCTTGTAAAGCAGGTGAAGCATGTGTGGGACAACGTTCCCTGCTATCGTGCAAAGATGGAAGAAAAAGGTGTTACACCGGATGACATCAAGAGCATTGATGACTTACATAAACTGCCCTTTATCACAAAAGATGACCTTCGTGACCAGTATCCTTATGGATTCCTTGCAGTACCTCAGTCCGAATGTGTCCGTATCCAGTCCACCAGCGGTACCACAGGCAGACGTGTTGTTGCCTTCTATACTCAGGATGATGTGAATATCTGGGATGAATGCTGCGCAAGAGCAATCGTTGCTGCAGGCGGCACAAAGGATGATGTGGTACATGTAAGTTACGGCTACGGTCTGTTCACAGGCGGCCCTGGTCTGAACGGCGGTTCCCACATGCTGGGAAGTCTGACACTGCCCATGTCTTCCGGTAATACCGATCGTCAGCTGCAGTTTATGACAGACCTGGGCTCCACCATTCTTTGCTGTACCCCTTCCTATGCTGCATACCTTGGTGAATCTGCAAGAGACAGGGGTATTCTTGATCAGATCAAGCTGAAAGCAGGTATCTTCGGTGCAGAAGCATGGACAGAAGAAATGCGTCATGAAATTGAAGAGCTTCTTGGCATTAAAGCTTATGACATTTACGGTCTGACCGAAATCTCCGGTCCCGGTGTATCCTTCGAATGTGAAGAACAGAGAGGCATGCATATCAATGAAGACCATTTTGCAGCAGAAATCATCAACCCTGAAACCGGTGAAGTACTTCCCGAAGGCGAAAAGGGTGAACTGGTATTTACCTGTCTTGACAAGGCTGCATTCCCGCTTCTTCGTTACAGAACAAGAGATATTACCGTTCTGACCCGTGAAAAATGCTCCTGCGGACGTACTCATGTACGTATGCGCAAGCCCATGGGCAGAAGCGATGATATGCTGATCGTAAAGGGTGTCAACGTATTCCCTTCACAGATCGAAACCGTTCTGCTGAACAATAACTACGCACCCCAGTATCAGATTATCGTTGATCGTATCAACCATTCCGATACCATCGAAGTACATGTGGAAATGACTGAAGAAATGTATGCAGATAAATCCGTATCCAAGGAAAGCCGAGAAAGAAAGCTGCAGGCAGCTCTGAAGTCCATGCTGGGTATCCTTGTAGACGTGGTTCTGCTGGCTCCCAAGTCCATCGTAAGAAGCGAAGGCAAGGCCGTTCGTATTGTGGACAAGAGAAATCTGTACAAATCATGAT
>JALETI010000085.1 GCA_022781515.1 Lachnospiraceae bacterium | reverse complement strand
GGTTCGCACATACCGGAAAGGTCGGATTTCACATCAGCAAGAAATACCGGAACGCCCATATCGGAAAACGATTCAGCCAGAACCTTTAATGTAATGGTTTTACCGGTACCGGTGGCACCTGCAATCAGGCCGTGTCGGTTGGCCATATTGGGCAGAAGACAGATATTTCTGTCAGACTGCCCAATCCAGATTTTATGATCACTGTACATAAATACTCTCCTTTTTTTGATAATTTGATAATCGCAGACCTGGCGGTTTCCTGCGGAAAGGATTCAATCGGCAGAACGATGAATCGAATTTCAAGCCGGAATCATTATCTATAATTTATCATATCACGGGTTTTGGTACAATAAAAAATACAAGATCAGAAGATAAAAAACGGCAGCAGATTGGAAAAAAACGGAAATTCGTGTATCATGTAATCATGAAAGACAGATCCGCAAAGGAAGCGGATGATGGGAGGAATGAATGATGAACTTTGAGATACAGATCCTGGATTGGATTCAGGATGTATTCCGGTGTCCGTTTCTGGACACTGTGATGCCGTTGATAACGGCTCTGGCAAATGGGGGTGTCTTCTGGATTGCACTGGCACTGGCATTGACCATTCATAAAAAAACAAGACCACTGGGTATCGCAGTGATTTTATCCATGGTATTGGAATTGGTCTGCTGCAATCTGATTCTGAAACCACTGGTGGCAAGGATACGTCCCTTTGAAATCAATCAGACAGTGGAACTGCTGGTTGCAAAACCGCTGGATTATTCCTTCCCTTCCGGTCACACCGGCTGTTCTTTTGCTGTGGCAAGTGCCTTGTTTTTCTGCAGGAGCCGCGGATGGGCCCCTGCCTGTGTACTCAGTATCCTGATTGCTTTTTCCAGATTATATCTGTATGTCCATTTTCCCACGGATGTTCTGGCCGGACTGTTGCTGGGACTGGCCAGCGGATGGGCAGCAGTAAAAATACTAAAGTCTGTAAAATCATTGAAATCCGAATAATACTAAAGTCCGTACATGGATAAACGGAGAGTATTGTCCTCATCGTATTCAATTTCTTTGGAATACAGTTTGCAGATATCGACCTGCTGAACCGGGTCAAGGGTCCCGGTTTTCAGCCAGGTATCGATATCCAGAACCTGAATCATACAGCTGCTGATCAGTGCAAATCGCACAGCGTCCAGTAAAGCCCCATCGATTCGGGCTTTCATAAAGTGACGATACAGGAAGTAGATCAGCAGCTGTTCGTATTCATAGAATTTTTCCTGATAAAAATCTGCAAAATCTTTTCGCGCCAACAGTATTCGAGAACTGTTTTTCTTAAGGGAATTTAACTGATTCCACCAGTTCGGATCATTGATTTCCAGAGACAGAAAGAAACCCAGAAGGGAATCCAGAGAAGTATCATTCCAGAAACGGACAGAAAAATCTTCAAAACCCGACGGCAGTTCGAAGCAACTGGTGTCTTCTTCCTCGCCGGATGGAAACATCAGTGTATCCAGTGTGTCCTGCATATGGACAGCTGTGCGGAAGAGAGAATTCATGAGTTCGTCAAAATCAGCGATGGATTTCCCTTTAACAGGGGCAGAATCGCTTTTGATCTGATGAAACAGCTGATCCCGCATGGAAAACAGCGTCTGTTCAATTTTTTCTTCAAAACAAATATCTTCATCTTTGGAAATTTCATTTTCCAGACCATCTTCCAGCAGTTCAAATTCCGGAAATCCGGTTTCCAGCAGAATGAGTCGTGCTGCTTCTTCACAGCAGAGTCCCAGTCCGGCTTCCTCTCCGTTGAGGAACCAGTCGTAAAAGCGGGGGTGATGTGTGCAGATCTGGCTGAGATGTTCTTCCCCCAGGTGGATAAAGATATCACAGAGATTACAGTCATTGAGAAAAGGGCATCGTTCATCAGCTGTCTGGATGAAATGTGCCGGCTCATCGGTTTCCTCAGAAGGAAGAGCAATATGCTCCTGTAATCGTTTTCCGAATGCACCGGGAACCTGCTGATAAAAAGCAAGGGTATCGGAATCGATATCAATTTCCCACTCGGTACAGCAGCTGTCCGTACAGCGGGAAGAAATACACTGAAAGTTTTTATAATAAGAAGGTCTGCGGATATATCCCATGGTATTTACCTCACTTGATGCGGTACAGTCCGATGAAAAGGGGGACAGGGGCTGCACCGATTCCATTTTTCCTGTAAGTATATCAAAATATATCGTTCCTGCAAATATGGAAGGGAAAGAAATCCCTTTGTATCCCGGAGACAAATTTTTTTGCCCCGGAACGAAATAATGTGTTATAATGGAAAACAGACCGGCATTGTCCGCAGCAGGCGTGCCGGGATACATTTTTTTAATATGGAGGAAGTAATATGTATATCACCTGTTTAGATCTGGAAGGCGTACTGGTACCTGAAATCTGGATCGCATTTGCTGAAGCCAGCGGAATCCCTGAATTAAAGCGTACAACCCGTGATGAACCTGATTACGATAAGCTGATGAAATGGCGTCTTGGCATTCTGAAGGAACACAACCTGGGCCTGAAGGAAATTCAGGAAACCATCGCAAAAATCGATCCCATGCCCGGTGCAAAGGAATTTCTGGATGAACTCCGTTCATTCTGTCAGGTAATTATTATCAGTGATACTTTTACACAGTTTGCCTCTCCTCTGATGGAGAAACTGGGATGGCCCACCATTTTCTGCAATTCACTGGAAGTGGCTCCTGATGGGGAAATTACAGGCTTTAAAATGCGTATTCAGGATTCCAAACTGACTACCGTAAAGGCTTTGCAGTCCATCGGATACGATACCATTGCCAGTGGTGACAGCTACAACGATCTGGGTATGATCAAGGCAAGCAAAGCAGGTTTCCTGTTCCGCAGCACAGATAAAATCAAAGCGGACAATCCGGAACTGCCCGCTTTTGAAACCTATGATGAGCTGATGGAAGCAATCAAAAAGGCTATGGATTAAGTCTTTCTGAGCTGAAATAGTATATTAACCTTTATAAACGATCTTTCCGGCGCAGATGGTATAGTGTACCCTGCCGGGAAGTTCCCAGCCGGTGAATGGACTGTTGGTCGCTTTGGACGCATAGCGGTCAACGGTCCAACGTTCTTTTTCACCGAAAATAACAAGGTCAGCAGGAGCGCCTTCGGTTACACTTCCGGGTACCATGCGGTAAAATTCGGCAGGATTTTTACTCATACATGCCATCAGCTGCAGAAGAGTCAGATGACCGGGTTCCACAAGAGAGAGAAGACCAAGACCAAGAGACGTTTCCAGACCGGTAATTCCGCTGGGAGCTTTTGCCAGTTCCTGTGCCTTTTCTTCCGGAGTATGAGGAGCGTGATCGGTTACAATCATATCGATGGTTCCGTCTTTCAGTCCTTCAATGATGGCCAGACGGTCTTCTTCGGTACGAAGGGGCGGATTCATGCGGGCCAGTGTGCCGTATTTCAGAACGGCTTCATCGGTCAGTGTAAAATGGTGGGGCGTGGCTTCCGCATGGATATCGGCACCGAGTTTTTTGGCAAGACGAACCAGTTCCACTGAATTTTTGGAGCTGATATGCTGAATACAGACAGAGGCTTTCGTGTGCAGAGCCAGCATGCAGTCTCTGGCCACCATGACATCCTCTGCCGTTCTGGATGCACCGCCATAGTTCAGCTGACGGGAAATTTCACCCTGATGGACACCCGGCTTTGCAATAAAAAGGGGATCTTCTTCATGAAGACTGATGGGCAGATCCAGATCACTGGCTTTCATCATGGCCTCCACCAGAAGCGTTTCATCCATGATCGGAATTCCGTCATCGGTAAAACCGGCAGCGCCGGCAGCGGCCAGAGCATCCATATCCGTCATCCGGCTGCCCTTCAGATCATGGGTAATGGCAGCCGCCTGCAGTACATGGATTCCGGTCTGCTCCCCTTTTTTCTGGTTCTGTAAAAGGGTTTCCACGTTGTCCACCACAGGTTTTGTGTTGGCCATACAGACAACGGTGGTAAATCCGCCGCGGGCAGCAGCGGCAGCACCGGTAAAGATATCTTCCTTCTGTGTAAATCCGGGATCACGGAAATGCACATGGGTATCCACCAGACCGGGCGCTACGACCAGTCCGGCAGCATCAATGATATCTGCATGCTCCGCCTGCAGATTTGTACCGGTTTTTACGATCTGTGAACCATCGATCAGCACATCCATCACTTCATCTGTATTGGTTACAGGATCGGCAACTCGTCCGTTTTTAATTAAAATCATTATGTTACCTCTTTCTAATCTGATTTTCAAATGGTTTCAATGTCCCACGTCGCACTCCGTTAATCTTACCGAGCGTGGATTGAAACAAATGGTTTCAGGATGATAATAGCAAAAGATGAAAGGTTGTTCAAGAGAAATGGAGGGTAAGCTATGGATCAGACAGCAGTATTTTTTTCACCTGTGGGCAGGCTGAATCTGCTGGCAGATGAAAAGGGACTGAAAGAATTGTGTCTGGGAGATCCGACAGATCTGACAGATCCAGCAGAACAGAAATATTCGGATATGGCCTGTGATGCGGACGACAATTCTGTGACAGCGAAAATTCTTCAGGAAACAAAGGACTGGCTGCGGCGATATTTCGCCGGTGAAAAGCCGGAGATAACAGAATTGAAACTGAATCTTTCAGGCACTGCATTTCGGCAGAAAGTCTGGAAAATTCTCTGTGAAATTCCCTACGGACAGACCGTAACCTATGGGCAGATTGCGGCACGGATTGCCCGGGAAGAAGGGAAGAAAAAGATGTCGGCACAGGCCGTGGGCGGTGCAGTGGGACATAATCCCATTGCCATTATTGTTCCATGCCACAGAGTGATCGGATCCGATGGCAGTCTGACCGGGTATGCATACGGATTGGATATGAAACGCCGGCTGCTGGAACACGAACATGCCGGGAGGAGAGACAAATGGTAAAAAACTATAAAATGGTGATTTCCTATGACGGTACCCGTTATTTCGGATGGGAACGTCAGGCAGCAACGGATATGACCATTCAGGGGAAAATCGAATCGGTTCTATCCAAAATGACGGGGAAAGAAGTAACCATTCAGGGAGCAGGGCGTACCGATGCCGGTGTACATGCCAGAGGCATGGTGGCCAATGCCCGATTGGATACCGATAAAACAGTTGATGAAATTCGTGATTATATGAATCATTATCTGCCGGATGATATCTGTATTCTTGAGATCAAAAAAGCAGGAGACCGATTCCACAGCAGGTATAATGCCATGGGAAAAACCTATTGTTATACCTGCTATACCGGCAAGTTAAAACCGGTATTCGATAGAAAATATGTGACTGTTTTGGATGAAACACCGGATGTGGAGAAAATGCGTCAGGCAGCATCCCTGCTGGTGGGAACCCATGATTTTGCCAGTTTCTGCGGCAATCCCAAAATGAAAAAATCCACAGTACGCAAGATTTTTGATATTCAGATCCGGCAGAATGGTCCCTATCTGACCATGACATATCATGGAAGCGGATTTTTGCAGTATATGGTGCGGATTCTGAGCGGCACCCTTCTGGAAGTGGGTTTTGGAAAAAGGACACCGGAAAGCATGACCAGGCTTCTGGAGGCCCGGAAACGCGCTCTGGCAGGAGCAACCGCCCCCGCCAGAGGATTATGTCTTTTAAAAGTGGATTATGATATGTCGGAAGAGAGTCAGAGTAAAGAAAGTCAAAGTAATGAACTTCAGAATAAAGAAAGTCTGTTTGCAGACTGACAGGTTACAGACTGAAATGATCCTGCAGTTCACGGAAGGAATGAATGATATATCCCCTGTTGCCGGGTTTTCTGAAAAATCCGCTGTTGATTTCATCGGAATCCGATTCGGAAATCATAAAGCGGATTCGGAAGGGGATATCTTCGTATTCCAGTTCCGGAACGGTAAAAGGATGTTCTTCAGCAGCCAGAATATGGATCCGTCCCTTTTTAAAAGAGGGATAGATTCCTTCAAAACCGGATCTGTTTAAGGCAGATGCAATGCGGTCACGGCTTATCTGAATTTCGGAATTGAAAGGTTCTCCGTAGTCTCTTTCCGGGTAGCAGGAGGATGCCTCCATGACTTTTTTCCGGATTGCACAATAGGTGGATTCATTTTCAGAAGACAGCATTTTTCCGGCTGTGATTCGCACCGCTGTGCGATACAGGAATCCGGTATGGTCGGAAAAACCAGGCAGTTTCCGAATTGTCTGAAAACGTTCCAGTGCCTTTTGCAGTTTTTGATTGCCGGATTCCGAAGCCAGACGGATAAAGTACCGGAGTCCCTCTTCTGTATCCGGATAACGATTTTCCATGGATTCGCGAATGGGGCTGAAGAAGCGGAAAGGTGCACATTCCATCAGCTTCATAATTTCCAGTTCCGTCTGATTACAGACTTCTTGTCCGATGAACAGATATTTATCATAGATGGTACCGAGTATGTAAACCAGCTGCCGCCACTGTTCCTGACCTTCCACCCAGAAATGTCCGATGGAATGGTAAGCATAGCATTTCTGCACCCGTTCCAGGGTTTCGAACCAGATGGTAAACAGATTTTCCTGCCCCTGACGGACCACCAGAAGGGGAGTGGGCACCTGTTCTGACGGTGTATGAAACCGGGCAGTCACCGGTTCCGAGGACTCAGGCAGATAGTTGCCCACTGTCCTGCAGTTTTTTAATACAAAATAATATTCAATGGAATCATTCATCATATAGGGAATATACCAGGTATGGGTTCCCTCAAAAGAAGGCTGCAGTTCAAATGCATGCAGATCAATGAGCTCTGTCAGACAGCGGTAAAACTCCTCATAATATTCCTGACCGTGATTTATCATGAAACTTCACCTCAAATATCATACGTTACCAGGGGCAAAAGGTTTTCCCCCGTGTATCATTATCTTAGAATGGATTTTCCAATTATAACGAAAAATGAGCATCCCGGTCAAGCAAAAAGCAAAGCGGAATCCCTGGGAAAATGCCTGGATTCACGCCCTTTGTTCTTCGTAACGCACTTGACAGGAAGGATTTAACGCAATAAAATTTCTGAATACAAACGATCTCAGGAGGGCTTATTTATGGTATCCAATCTGCTGCTTGTGGCAGGAAACGTGTTGACGTTATTTCTTATGATGGGAGTTGGTTTTGTATTTGCATATCGTGGTCAATTCTCTGAAAAAACCAGATCCCAGATGACAGGAGTTCTGATGAATGTGGTTGCCCCCTGTCTGATCATCACATCCATGCCGGATAAGAGAGATGCAGAAACCCTGAAAATATTCTGGATGACGGCATTGATTCTTCTGATTCTCTACATCATCATGATTCTTGCGGCATCCCTGTTTTTCGGAAAGGAAAAAGCGGATACCCGATCGGTACTGCAGTATGGTATGATCTATGGAAATGTAGGGTTTATGGGGCTTCCCCTTCTGGATGCGGTTCTGGGGCATGAGGCACTGATTTTCGGGGTGATATCCATTGTCATGTTCAATATTGTCAGCTGGACCCACGGTGTCGTGCTCATGGGCGGAAAGATTTCCGTAAAAAGTGCGCTGTTCAATCCCGGAATCATGGGATTTATCATTGCATTTATTTTATACATAACCGGAATCTCACTGCCGGAACCTGTTTACAATGCAGTCAACTATATGGGTTCTCTGAATACGCCTCTGGCCATGGTCGTAATCGGTGCACAAATGGCAGCGGCAAAGCCTTCTGAGATTTTTAAAGATTTACGTCTTTATCTCGTTTCTGCCGTACGACTGATTGTTGCACCAATCCTTACCTTACTGCTGATCCGTCTGCTGCCCTTTACTCTGAGTCCGTTGATGGCACTGGCATTGATCATAGAAAGTGGCTGTCCTGTGGGCGGGACAACCAGCATGTTTGCGCAGCTGTTTCACAGAGACACCGGAATCGCCGCGGAAAGTGTGGCCCAGTCCACATTGCTCAGCATTCTGACCCTGCCCGTGATTGTGGCGGCTGCAGAGATTATTCTGTCATAAAGTGGTACAGGAAATGGAAAGCGCAGGATGCAGGAAATGGAAAGCAATGGATGAAAGAGGTCAGAACAATTTTTTGATGAAAAGGAAGAATTATGGAAGCAGATACGATTTTATATAAAGAAAAATGCTCAAAATTATATGATCTGATGGACAGACTGACAAAGAACGACACCGCCCTTGCTTTTTCCGGCGGTGTGGACAGCAGTCTGCTGCTGCAGGCAGCTGTAAAAGCAGCAGAAAAAAACAAAACCAGAGTCATTGCGATTACGGCGGATACAGAGCTTCACCCCACAGGCGATCTGACCATTGCAAAGAACGTGGCGGAAACAATTGGTGCCGAGCATCACATTATCCATATTTCCGAGTTTGACCATGAGGAAATCCGGAAGAATCCGGTGGACAGATGTTATCTCTGCAAAAAAATACTTTTTTCGGAAATGCAGAAAAAAGCAGAATCCTTAGGTGTTTTCTGTCTGATGGAGGGAACCAATACCGATGATCTGCATGTATACCGTCCCGGTCTGAAGGCCATAAAGGAGCTGGGGGTGATCAGCCCCATGGCGGAAGCAGGCTTTACAAAAGCAGACGTGAGAAAACTGGCCGTTGAATATGGAATTGCCGTTGCCGACCGTCCTTCCGTTCCCTGTCTGGCAACCCGATTCCCCTACGGAACCTGGCTTATGCCGGAAGAACTGAAAAAGGTGGAGCAGGGTGAAGCAATTTTAAAGGAATACAATCTGTATAATATCCGGCTTCGTGTTCATGGAGAATGTGCCCGGATCGAAGTGGATCCGGAAGCCATTCCGGTTATCATTGAAAATCGTCTGGAAATTACGGAAAAACTTCAAAATCTGGGATATGCTTATGTATCACTGGATCTGGCAGGTTTCCGTTCCGGAAGCATGGATGAAAAATTGCCGGAAGCACAGAAACAAAAGGGAAAGGCTGAGTAAGGTGGTATTTATGAATCGAACATTATATCTGGAATGCAATTCCGGTATCAGCGGAGACATGATCGTAGCGGCACTGCTGGATCTGGGGGCAGATGAGCAGGTTCTGAGAGAAACTCTGAAAAGTCTTCCATTATCCGGATATACAGTAGAAATCAGCAGAGTAAAGAAAGCAGGCATTGATTGCTGTGATTTTCATGTAAAACTGGATATGGATAACCATGATCATGACATGGAATATCTTTATGGCCACGAGCACGGTCATCATCGGGATCATGAACATGACCATCATGGGGATGACCATCATAGGGGACATGACCACAATCCTGATCATACGCATGATCACCAGGGGAACCATGAACATCATCATCCCCACGAGCATCGTGGATTGAAAGAAATTGAAACGATTCTTGGTTCTGGCAGCCTGACAGAAGAGGCTCTCTGCCTGGCAATGAAAATTTTCCGGATTCTGGCGGAAGCAGAATCCAAAGCCCATGGTGTACCCATGGAACAGGTGCATTTTCATGAAGTGGGAGCAGTGGATTCCATTGTGGATATTGCAGCGGCAGCCATCTGTTTTGATAATCTGGGGGTGGATCAGGTAATTCTTCCACGGATCAGTGAAGGATATGGCACGGTGCGTTGTCAGCACGGCATTCTTTCCGTGCCGGTACCGGCTGCTTCCAATATCATGGAAAAGTATGGACTGACCATACATATGACCGAGGTAAAAGGAGAACTGATCACCCCCACCGGTGCAGCCATTGCGGCGGCGGTTCGTACTACAGAGGAACTTCCCGCCGAGTTTAAAATCCGGAAAATCGGTATGGGTGCGGGAAAGAGACAGTATGAACTTCCCGGTATTCTCAGAGCCATGCTCATTGAAGAATTGCCATGAAACAGAGTCTTCGTCATTCATATCTTTCCGTCAGAAAAGACGGTATCGTATCCTTTGGAGGAGATCAGTCATGGGATCACAGACCTCATATGCGGCAATCGGCCTGTGGTGTCATTGCGGCAGCGGATCTGCTTCTGTATCTGCTTCGAAATGAATATCATGATTCATGCAGGCTGTTTGCCAATGGGGTAAAACAGGATGAACCATTATCCTGGGAATTTTATGCGGATTTCTTTGAGTGGATCCATCGAAAATATCTTCCTGTGATTCCCCATCTTGGCATGATCGGATGGGAACTGGCCTGGGGACTGAACCGTTTTTTCCGTCATTACGGTATTCCGTTGAAAGCATCCTGGGGGGTTGGGCGTAAGGATTTTTTTCCGACCATGTCCCGGATGCTGGAAGCGGATATTCCGGTCATTTTTTCCATCGGCCCCAACTTTCCCCTGCGTTTTGCCGGACATAAACTGCCGCTGTATCAAAAGCAGGGGAAGCAGTATCGAAAGGTGACCGCAGTTAATGCGCATTTTGTAACTGCTGTTTCACTGGATGATCAATGGATTGAAATATCCTCCTGGGGAAAACACTATTATGTGAATCGAAGGGAATATTGGGAGTATGCGAAGAAACGAAGTGGATTTCTTCTCAGCAATATGGTGAAAATAGAAAAAAGGGAACCCTTTGGCAGACTTCACAAAAGAAATTGCATATGATATAGTATTAGCTGATATTGAAAGGAATTTCCGGTGAGAACAGGCGGCGTTTTTATTTGCCTGACGGTTTCCGGACAGATGCCTTATAAGGAGATAATAATATGGGTAAATATTTTGGCACAGATGGTTTCCGCGGAGAAGCCAATGTGGATTTAACAGTAGAACATGCATATAAAGTAGGCCGTTTTCTGGGCTGGTATTTCGGGCAGGATCATAAATGCAAGGTGGTAATCGGTAAAGATACCAGAAGAAGCAGCTATATGTTTGAATATTCTCTTGCAGCGGGTCTGACTGCTTCCGGAGCTGATGCGTATCTGCTTCACGTTACCACAACTCCCAGTGTGGCGTACGTCACAAGGACAGAAGATTTTGACTGCGGCATTATGATTTCTGCCAGCCACAATCCGTACTATGACAATGGAATTAAACTGATCAACGGTTCCGGTGAAAAAATGCCGGAAGAAATCATCGAAAAAGTAGAAGAGTATCTGGATGGTTCCATGGGAGAAATCCCCTTTGCCACCAAAGATCAGATCGGCTGCACCACAGACTATGTCATGGGCAGAAACCGCTATATGGGATATCTGATCAGTCTTGCAACCCGTTCTTTTAAAGGGGTCCGCGTGGGTCTTGACTGTTCCAACGGCAGCTCCTGGTCCATGGCAAAATCCATTTTTGATGCACTGGGAGCCAAAACCTATGTAATCAATAACGAACCCAATGGAACGAATATCAATATGAACTGCGGATCCACACATATTGAAGTACTGCAGCAGTTTGTAAAAGAAAAGAAACTGGATGTGGGATTTGCTTATGATGGAGATGCAGACCGCTGCCTGGCCATTGATGAAAACGGCAATATTGTTGACGGTGATCTGATTCTCTATGTATGCGGCAAGTATATGAAAGAACGCGGTCAGCTGGATACCAACACCGTTGTCACCACCATCATGTCCAATATCGGTCTTTACAAGGCTTTTGACAAAGCCGGCATTACATATGAAAAGACCAGTGTCGGTGACAAATATGTTTATGAAAACATGGCAGAAAATGGACACCGACTGGGCGGTGAGCAGTCCGGACACATTATTTTCAGCAAATATGCAAGTACAGGAGATGGTATTCTTACCTCTCTGAAACTGATGGAAGTCATGCTGGAAACCAAACAGCCCCTTGGAAAACTGACCGAAGAAGTGGAGATTTATCCGCAGGTTCTGAAAAATATCCGTGTAAAAAGCAAACCGGAAGCAAGGGGCGATCATGATGTGATCCAGGCCATTGCAAAAGCAGAAGAGAAGCTTTGCGGAGACGGACGGATTCTGGTAAGAGAGAGTGGTACAGAACCTGTAATTCGTGTAATGGCAGAAGCAAAGACCACAGAACTCTGCAATGAAGTGGTTGATGACATCATTGCAGTCATCAGGAAAAAGGGACACGAAGCATAAAGGAAAGTGAGGAATCACATATGAAGGCATGGGAAAAAAATATACGTCAGGTGGAACCCTACGTTCCCGGAGAACAACCGAAAAGACGGGATGTTGTAAAACTGAACACCAATGAAAACCCTTATCCACCGGCACCGGGAGTGGAAAAAGCGAGAATATCCTTTTCCGATGACAGCCTGCGTCTTTATCCGGATCCGACTGCATCGGATCTGACAGATGTGCTGGCGGATTATTACGGGCTGAATCGGGATCAGGTTTTTGTGGGTGTTGGTTCTGATGACGTTCTGGCCATGGCATTTATGACATTTTTTAATTCCGATCTGCCAATTCTCTTCCCGGATATTACCTATTCATTCTACAGCGTATGGGCAGATCTGTTTCACATTCCCTATGAAAGGCCGGCTCTGGACAGTGCATTTCGTATGGTAAAAGAGGATTATTACCGGCCGAACGGCGGTATTATCTTCCCCAATCCCAATGCACCCACCTCGCTGCTGGAACCTCTGTCATTTGTCAGAGATATCCTGGATCACAATCAGGACAGCATTGTAATCGTGGATGAAGCATATATTGATTTTGGAGGGCAGTCTGCACTTCCCCTTTTAGAAGAATACGAGAATCTGCTGGTGGTACAGACCTTTTCCAAATCCCGTTCCATGGCCGGCATGAGAATCGGTTATGCCATGGGCAATGCGGCTCTGATCAAAGCATTGAATGATGTAAAGTATTCTTACAATTCCTATACCATGAACCGGCCGTCACTTATCATGGGAGCCGAAGCGGTAAAGGATGAAGCATATTTTAAAGAGACCCTTGCAAAAATCATCGATACAAGGGAAGAAGCAAAAAAGAAGCTTACGGAACTGGGATTTTTCTGTCTGGATTCCGCATCCAATTTCCTGTTTGTTACCCATAACAAGGTACCTGCAAAGCAGATTTTCGAGGAATTGAAAACAGAGGGAATCTATGTTCGTTATTTTAATTCTGCACGAATTGACAATTACCTTCGTATTACCATCGGAACACCGGATCAGATGGAAAAACTGTACGGTTTTCTGGAACGGTATCGATAGTATTTAATGATATAAAAAAAATCTGCATCTGATTTGAAGAAGAGGAAATAATTATGAGCAAATACACGAAGGAAGAAATACTGGAACTGGTGGAACAGGAAGATGTGGAATTTATCCGACTGCAGTTTACAGATATTTCAGGATGTTTTAAGAATGTTGCCATCACCTCATCACAGCTGGAACGGGCATTAAATAACGACTATATGTTTGATGGTTCCGTGATTGAGGGATTTGTTCGCGTGGAAGAGTCGGATATGTATCTGTATCCGGATCTGGAAACCTTTGCCATCTATCCGTGGAGACCCCAGCAGGGCAAAGTGGCACGGCTGATCTGCGATGTCTATACAGCTGACAGAAAACCCTTTGAAGGGGATCCACGTTATGTGATGAAAAAGGTTGTGGCCGAAGCCAGAGAAATGGGATTTACCATGGATATCGGACCGGAATGTGAATTTTTCCTGTTTAATACGGATGATTTCGGCCAGCCAACCAACCAGACCGATGAACATGCCTCCTATTTTGATATGTCTCCCAATGACCGTGCAGAAAATGTCCGAAGGGACATTATCCTGAATCTTGAGGATATGGGTTATGTCATTGAAGCATCCCACCATGAACTGGCGCCCGGTCAGCATGAAATTGATTTTCAGTATGAAAATGCCCTGAGTGCGGCAGATGACATTCAGACTTTTAAAATGGCGGTGAAAACCATTGCAAAGAATCATGGCCTGCATGCAACTTTCATGCCGAAACCCCATTACGGACAGAGCGGTTCCGGTATGCATGTGAATATTTCCCTGTCGGATGGTGAAGGCGTAAATCTGTTTAATGATCCGACCGATGAAAATGGGCTCAGTCCTCTGGCATATCATTTCATGGCAGGTGTTCTGAAACATATCAAGGGAATTACGGCCATTGCCAATCCGCTGGTAAATTCCTACAAAAGACTGGTTACCGGTTATGAGGCACCGATTCACATTGCCTGGTCAGGTCGAAACAGAAGTCCTCTGATCCGTGTTCCGTCCAACCGGGGAAAGAATGCGCGAATCGAACTCCGTTCACCGGATGCCACTGCCAATCCGTATCTGATCCTTGCCCTTTGTCTGGCAGCCGGTCTGGAAGGAATTCGGGAAAATCTGGTACCTCCGGCTCCTGTAAGCGGAAATCTGTATCGGATGACGGAAGAAGAACTCAGGGAATCCAACATTGAAATGCTTCCCCGCACCCTGGGTGAAGCAATTCAGGAGCTGAAAAAGGATTCTTTCCTCCTGAATGTACTGGGAAGTCATCTGTCTGAAAAATATATTGAAACCAAATCGGAAGAATGGAATGAGTATTGTACCCGGATAACGGATTGGGAGCTCAATCGATATTTAAGAGACTTTTAATCACAGCAGCGTTATCGGAGGAAGTAGTACGTGACAAATATAATTGTTGTATTTCCCAAGCTGGAAGATGCAAAAAATATCAGGAATATTCTGGCAAGAAGCGGTCTGCAGATTACAGCAGTCTGTACTTCCGGCGCCAATGCGCTGGCGGCCATGGAAGGATTGAATGATGGAATTGTCATCTGCGGATATCGCTTTCATGATATGCTTTATTACGATCTGTATCAGAATCTGCCCCGATATTTTGAACTTCTTCTGATCACTTCCAGAGTGCATCTGCAGGAGGCGCAGAACCTTGGTATCATGTGCATTACCATGCCGCTTCGGGTTGCAGAGCTTGTGGAAACAGTAAATATGATGTCAGATGTCATTACCCGTAAAAGAAGAAAACGCAAAGAACAGCCGGTCAGACGGAATGAAGCGGATCGGAAATATGTGGATGAGGCGAAAAAGCTGCTGATGGAAAGAAATCATATGAGTGAGAGTGAAGCACATCGTTATATCCAGAAGAACAGTATGGATACGGGAACCAATATGGTGGAAACCGCAAGAATGATACTGAGCATAATGACGCGTGACAGAAAAGAATAAGCGGTTTGGAATAAACAATAACTGAGGTAATACTATATGAAATTTACAAAAATGCACGGAATCGGAAACGATTACGTATATGTGAACTGTTTTGAAGAAACAGTGGAGGATCCGGTAAAAACAGCAATTGCAGTCAGTCCCAGACATTTTGCAATTGGTTCCGACGGTCTGATTCTGATCAAGCCGTCCAAAGTGGCAGACTGCTGCATGGAAATGTATAATGCAGATGGTTCCCTCGGTGCCATGTGCGGCAATGGTGTCCGCTGTGTGGGCAAATATGCCTATGACCACGGAATCGTGGATCCTTCCAGAACCACAATTACCGTAGAAACCGGAGCTGGAATCAAAACATTGAAGCTTACGGTGGAAAATGGGAAGGTAAGTGCAGCAGAGGTGGATATGGGAAGTCCTGTTCTGACCAATTTCGGAAAAGAACGCGTACTGGTCATGGACGATTACAAATCTCTGTCCGATGCGGAAATCTGGGAAGAAATTGAAGTGGGAGGAAAAACATGGAAAATGATCACCATTTCCATGGGAAATCCCCATGCAGTGGTATATGTGGAAGATACAGACAGTCTTGAAATTGAAAAAATCGGACCGCTGTTTGAGAACCATCCCCGATTCCCTGACCGTGTCAATACCGAATTTGTTCAGGTGCTGGATAACCATACATTGAAGATGAGAGTGTGGGAAAGAGGCTCCGGCGAAACCTTTGCCTGCGGAACAGGGGCAAGTGCCGTACTGACCGCATCTACGCTGGCAGGTTTTGTACCCGGCAAAGCAGACGTGGAACTTCTGGGAGGAACCCTTCACATTGAACTGCGTGAGGGTGACGGACATGTTATGATGACAGGTCCCGCAACAGAAGTATTCACCGGAGAGTGGAACGAATAAAACAGATCCGTTTCAATGGGCATATGGGAACCAAACAGCAGGAAAAAAGGAAAGGAAATAGTCATTATGAAATTATGGGGCGGTCGTTTTACAAAAGAAACCAATCAGCTGGTGGATGAATTTAATGCATCCATCACATTCGATAAACGTTTTTACAAACAGGATATCCGGGGAAGCATCGCACATGTAACCATGCTGGCAAAGCAGGGAATTCTTACAGAAGAAGAAAGAGATGCAATCCGTGCCGGTCTGGAAGGCATTTTAGAAGATGTTCAGGAAGGCAGACTGGAAATTGATGAGACAGCAGAAGATATCCACAGCTTTGTGGAGGCAACACTGATTGAACGGATCGGTGACGTGGGCAAAAAACTGCATACCGGACGCAGCCGCAACGATCAGGTTGCACTGGATATGAAACTCTATACACGGGATGAAATTGCAGAGCTCCATGGACTGGTGGAAGAACTGCTTCGAACCATTCTGAAGATCATGGAAGAAAATCTGGACACCTATATGCCCGGCTTTACCCACCTTCAGAAAGCACAGCCACTGACACTGGCTCATCACTTTGGTGCGTATTTCGAAATGTTCCTCCGGGACAGAGACCGTCTGGAGGATATTTACAGGAGAATGAATTACTGTCCTTTGGGATCCGGGGCACTGGCAGGAACCACCTACCCTCTGGATCGCGAATACACAGCAGAACTTCTGGGATTTGACGGACCCACATTCAACAGCATGGATTCCGTGGCCGACCGGGATTATCTGATTGAACTGCTCAGTGCCATGGCAACCATTATGATGCATCTCAGCCGTTTCTCAGAAGAAATCATCATCTGGAATACCAATGAATACCGTTTTGTGGAGCTGGATGATGCTTACAGCACAGGATCCAGCATCATGCCCCAGAAGAAAAATCCGGACATTGCGGAACTGGTAAGGGGCAAAACCGGACGGGTATACGGAGCACTGATGTCCATGCTGACCACCATGAAGGGAATTCCGCTGGCTTATAATAAGGATATGCAGGAAGACAAGGAAGTGACCTTTGATGCCATCGATACAACCAAGGGCTGTATCCAGCTGTTCACCGGAATGATTGCAACCATGCGCTTCCGCAAGGACGTCATGGCAAAGTCTGCCATGAATGGTTTTACCAATGCAACCGATGCAGCCGATTATCTGGTGAAAAACGGAGTACCTTTCCGGGATGCCCATGGAATCATCGGTCAGATTGTGCTGTACTGTATCGACCGCAATATTTCCATTGAAGACATGACACTGGAGGAACTGCAGAAGATCAGTCCGGTATTCAAAGAAGATATTTATGATGCCATCAGCCTGAAAACCTGTGTTGAGAAACGTATGACCATCGGTGCACCCGGACCGGAGGCCATGAAACAGGTAATTGAACGCTGCCATAAAATTCTGGATTGATATTCTTATAGCTTGTACAGGATGGAATCGTCTATGAATCAGGATTATTCAGATATTCGTTCTAAATACAGAAAGCTGACAGAGACGCTGATCGAAAAAAAACTCTCCATTTCAACAATGGAGAGTATTACTTCCGGTCAGATTGCGTCTCTGATTACGGATACGGAAGGATCTTCTGCTGTTTTGAAGGGGGCTTTTATCACTTACTCCAATGAAGCAAAGATCCTTCAGGGTGTTCCGGCTGAGACCATTGAAACATACGGTGTGTATTCACGGGAGACTGCAGAAGCCATGGCGGCAGCCTGCCGCAAAGCCTATGGAGCAGATATCGGAATCGGTGTAACCGGCTCAGCAGGAAATCCGGATCCCAATAACGCAGACAGTGTTCCGGGGGAAGTGTATTATGCAATTGCAATGGCAGATGCAGTAAAGTCATGGCATGTGCTCCTGGAACCGGAATCATCCCGATATGGTTTTAAGATGAAAGTTGCCGATCAGATTGCCGATCGGATATTGGCACAGCTTTCCGACTGATTTAACAGCCCAGTTTGCTGACAGACACTTCGTAGGCCACCCGTTTTTCATTTTGATTTTCACCGATGATTTTGGTATATTCACGGGATTGAACCCGGCCCCATAATTCGATGTTGCTGCCTACGGAAAAACCTGCAGCATAGCGTGCATTGCGCCCCCATGCAATGCAGGGTATGTAATCGGATTTACCATAAGGACGGTTGACTGCAATAAGCAGATCGGTGATTTCTCTGCCCAGAGGTGTTTTCCGATAACCGGGTGTTTTGCAGACATAGCCGTTCAGATAAATCTGATTGGTTTTGGTGTAATCATTAAATTCATCAATAAAGCGTATTTCTCTTGCGAAAACAGACAGAATCAGGCGGTTTTTTACGCCTTCATGATAATTATAAGAGCGGAACTGACCGATTATTTCAACGGTTTCCCCAATATAGTCCTGTGATACATCCACAAGGCGTTCAGAGATCATTACAGGAATCATATCCACCTGATCGCTTAAACGGTTCACTTTCAATGATGTCATGTAAAAGCCTTCTCCATACACTTCATGGCTGTAGGTAAATCCCTCTGCAATTTTGCCAATTACAGTCACTTTATTATTTTCACTCATTTTGTCCGGCATCGTATGTCCTCCTTTAATTCGCTGAATATCCTCTGCAATCTAATATATTCTTTTTCTGTGCGGGATATGTCTATTTCAAGTTCAAACGGTAACAGCAAACTCAATACCATGGGGATCTTCTGATAATAATCTTTACATTTCAACGTCTTCATACTACAATAAAAGACGCTGCAGAAGTTACTATAATATAGCAGTGAGTCTGCGCTGTGGCAACGTTTGAGATAAAAGCGTTTTATAAACGAAAGTATAGCAAAAACAATTACATCAGAAGGAGGCATAATTTATATTGAAGTTGAAAAAAATACGAGACAGAATACACTGTGGTGACCATCAGCTGGTGTATCTGCTGTCATTTCTGTTACCTTTTTTGTCCATGATCGTAATATTTGCAGGAAGTCAGATTTATCCTTTTGGAGATCGGTGTTTTCTGCGAACGGATCTGTATCATCAATATGCACCTTTTTTTGCAGAACTGAGTCGTAAACTGAAGGAGGGAGGAAGTCTTTACTATACCTGGAATATCGGGATGGGGACGAATTTTCTGTCCCTGATCGGATATTATCTTTCCAGTTTTTTTAATTTTCTGATTCTTCCGGTGCCCCAGAGTCATGTCATTGAGTTTGTCAGTTATCTGATACTGATCAAGATGGGGCTTTCCGGTCTCAGCTTTGCTGTATTTCTGACAAAAAGAAGTAAAAAAGCGGATATGAAAATTCCCTTTTTTGCATTGTTTTATGCCATGTCCGGATATATGGCAGCCTACAGCTGGAACATCATGTGGCTGGACTGTGTATGGCTGGCACCGCTTATCCTGCTTGGAATAGAACAGCTGGTATTTGAGAAAAAATATCTGCTGTATATTGTAACACTGGCAGCAGCTATTCTTTCCAATTACTATATTGCAATCATGCTGTGCATGTTCTGTGTACTGTATTTCCTGATTCAGCTGCCGTCGCTGATTATGAAGGATGAAAAACAGTTTCTGAAAACCTGTCTGCGGTTTGCAGCGAGCTCTTTGACCGCCGGTGCACTGGCGGCAGTGATTCTGATTCCGGAAATAAAGGCATTGGGGCTGACCGCATCCAGCGATATCAATTTTCCAAAGGAATGGACCTCTTATTTTTCCATTCTGGAAATGGCGGGACGCCATCTGATGAATGTGGAGACAGAATGCGGACTGGACCACTGGCCCAATATCTACTGCGGCGTTGCGATTCTGCTGTGTCTTCCCTTTTACTATCGAAGCCGCAGAATCAGACTGTGCGATAAGATTTCCAAAACAGCACTGCTGTTTTTCATGCTGTTCAGTTTTTCTGTCAATGTACCGAACTTCATCTGGCACGGCTTCCATTATCCCAACAGCCTGCCCTGCCGTCAGTCTTTTCTGTATATTGCTCTGATACTGCTCATGTGTTATGAAGGAATACAGGAACTGGATGATATCAGTGAAAAAATGATTGGCATCGCTTTTGCTGTTGGTGCCGGTTTCATCATTTTATGCCAGAAAGTAATCGATGACGATGCATTCAGTATGGGATCCATCTGGTTCAGCCTTGTTTTTGTGGGAATTTACACGGTTATGCTGGTTCTGTACAGGAAAAAACGATTCCAGATCAGTATTCTGTATGTGGCCGTTCTGGTGCTTGTAACATCCGAAGCCATGGTTAATATGGCGACTACAAGTGTATCCACAGTCAGCAGAAGTGAGTATATGAATTATACCGATTCTTACGGCGAGCTGATTCAGAAGGTGGAAGAATTGGATCCGGATTTCTATCGATTCGAAAAAATAAACCGGAAAACCAAAAATGACGGCGCTTTTGTCGGATATCCGTCCCTCTCCACTTTTTCCAGTGTATCCTACGGTAATGTATCTGATTTTTATAAACAGCTGGGAATGGAAAGCTCCATGAATGCCTACAGCAATAATGGAATCACGCCGTTGATGAATTCCCTGTTTGCTGTCAAATATATTCTGTCCACCACAAATCTGCAGCAATCCCAGCTGATGACGTTATTTGAACAGAACGAACAGTGCTATGTCTATGAAAATCTATACACACTTTCTGCAGGCTTCATGCTTCCGAAGGGATTTGGACTGGACTGGAATACCAGCAGCGGCAATCCCATTGAGGTACAGAATGAATTCAGCACGCAAAACGGCTGCAATCCGCTGTTTTATCAGCTCTATGACTGTACGGAAAGCGGCAGCAGCATGGAAATAAAAGTCAGGGAGACCTGCCATGTGTTTGTGAAGCTGGATAACAGAAATATTGACAACGTCAAACTGGACAGCAACGGAACCGTAAAAGAATTCAGCCATACAAAACGGGGATTTCTGCTGGATCTGGGATATGTGACACCGGAAGATCAGGTGACCCTCAGTACCGAAGATGAAGAAACATTCCGTGCCACCGCATATTATCTGGAAGAGAACAATCTGATCGACCTGATCCGACAATTACAGAAGCAGCAGCTGTCGGTGACTTCCCACAGCGATACGGTGGTGGAAGGAACCATTGACGTCACGGAGGACGGGCTGTTCTTTATTTCCATTCCCTATGATCCCGGCTGGACCCTGTATGTGGATGGCGAAAAAACATCTTATTACGGTTTTAAAGATGCCTTTATCAGCTGTGACCTGTCTGCGGGAAGCCATACCATCCGCCTGGAATACAGGCCGGATGGACTGATACCCGGTCTGCTGATCAGCCTGCTGACAGGAATTCTGCTGGTAGGGTATGAAATCTGCAGGAGACGCAGAAGAAAAGCAGGAGAGATCGTGGAGCATGTTGAAGAAGCTGTTTTTACGGAAATTAGTAATGAAGAAGAATTCCGGGATGCAGACTGCGTAGATGAAGCAATGCAGGATGCAGACAGTGAAGACGAGAGTAATCGAAATGCAGAATGCAAAGATGAAGGTAATCGTAATGTAACAGAATTGCAATAAATTTATCAATAATAGTAAAGACAATTCAGGTCTGATTTGCTATATTATAAGTAAATCAGCAGAATGTATACGGACAACCCCCTGTTCAGTGCAGATGCTGACAGGGGGTTTGTATTTCTGCCGCATAATACAAAGGAGGATACTATATGCTATTTATTTTTTCGCTTCTGGGTAAATTTTTACCGGTTGTCATTCTGATTGTTGTAATTGCAGTGATTCTGATTACCGGTTATGTCAAAGCCTCACCGGATACTGCTTATATTATTTCCGGTCTGAGAAAAAGGCCGAAGGTTCTGATCGGTAAGGCGGGTATAAAAATTCCATTTCTGGAAAAGAAAGATGAACTGAATCTTCAGCTGATTCCCATTGATGTGAAAACATCCACAGCTGTTCCCACGGCGGACTACATTAATATTCGCGTGGATGCAGCAGTCAATGTGAAGATCAGTGATGATGAGGAAAGGCTGAATCTGGCAGCACAGAACTTCCTGAACAAGCCGGTGGACTACATAGCCCAGGTGGCAAGAGAAGTGCTGGAAGGCAATATGCGTGAAATCGTAGGTAAGATGTTCCTGGAAGAAATGGTTTCTGACCGACAGAAATTTGCCACCCTGGTAAAGGAAAATGCAGAACCGGATCTGGCAGCCATGGGTCTGGATATTGTCAGCTTCAATGTACAGAATTTTATCGACAGCAACGGTGTCATCGAAAACCTTGGTGTGGATAACATTGTAAAGATTCAGAAAAATGCAGCCATTTCCAGAGCGGAAAGTGAAAAGGAAATCGCAAAAGCCCAGGCCATGGCAAAGAAAGAAGCCAACGATGCGCAGATCAATGCCGAAACCGAAATATCCATTAAGAAAAATGAACTGGCCATCAAACAGGCGGAACTGAAGAAAGCGTCAGATATCAAAAAGGCAGAAGCGGATGCTGCGTATAAGATTCAGGAAGAAGAGCAGCGGAAATCCATCGAAATCACAACAGCCAATGCCAATCTGGCAAAGCAGGAAAAAGCCATCGAACTGAAGGCACGTGAAGTAGAAATCACGGAAAAGACGCTGGAAGCAGAAATCCGTAAGAAAGCAGAAGCAGAACGCTATGCCATTGAGCAGAGAGCCGATGCCGACCAGTACGACCGCCAGAAAAAGGCAGAAGCCGAACTGTTCGAAAGAAAACGTGACGCAGAAGCGAAACAGTATGAAGCAGAAAAAGAAGCGGAAGCAATGAAGGCACAGGCAGAAGCAGACAAGTATTCCAAGGAACAGGAAGCAGAAGCCGTAAAAGCACAGGGTCTTGCGGAAGCAGAGGCCATAAAGGCCAAAGGTCTTGCGGAAGCAGAAGCAATCCGTGCAAAAGCCCTTGCAGAGGCAGAAGGTATCGAAAAGAAAGCGGAGGCAATGAAGAAGTACGGAGAAGCAGCAATCATGGAAATGTACTTCAAAGCCTTGCCGGAAGTGGTTAAGAATGCTGCTGCACCTCTTGAAAAGGTGGATCGTATCACCATGTACGGAGATGGCAATACAACAAAACTGACCCATGATATCATCCAGACCGTAACACAGGTTACAGATGGTCTGAAAGAATCCACCGGTGTGGATCTTCAGTCTGTTCTGGCAGGTTTTCTGGGTGGAAAGATGGCATCCGATAATCCGGAAGAAAAGAAGTAAAAACATGTAAAGCAGCCTGACGGCAAAAAGATGAAGAGGGGTCCTCAAACTATGAATGAATCAGAAATTCATAGAAGAGGGCCCTCTTTTTGATCAGAAAATGGGCATCAGGAATCTTCTGATCAATTTGCTAAAAAAGTATCAAATGAAAAAATATTATACATGTGTTAATTTAGAATTAATTTAGAAAAAATTAATGGATAATTTATTGTATAAAAAAGAATAATATGATATGTTATTTTGCACAGATTGAAAAAAGATATCAGATTTGTTACAATAAGGAGGATAAAACTATTTGACTAATGAACCAAAGAATAATAACATATCAGAATATCTGACAGATGGAAATGTGGATGGAACTGCAGAACGCCTGAATGATTTTTCTTCAGACGTCGTATTACTGCAAAAAAAGAGTATATCACATGACGAAAGACGGAATTACAAAGATTCTGTGTTTGTTGATCTGTTTTATACCGATGAGAACGCTGGAGAGAATCTGCTGAGCCTGTACAATGCTTTGTATGACGATTCACTGACAGACATCCATGCACTGAAGGGCGTACGCCTTGAAAATGTACTCTATATGCCCTTCGCCAACGATATTGCTTTTACTGTTGAATCAAAAAAGATTATCTTGGGTGAGCACCAGAGCACATTGAACAGAAATATGCCTTTACGATGTTTGCTATATGTTGCAAGAGAGTATGAGCAGTTGATTCCCGTCAGGAAAAGATTTCGGACAAAGGCGGCACAGCTTCCAACACCGTATTTTATCATCTTTTACAATGGAAACGCAGAACAGGAAAAAGAAACATTGCTGAGTCTGTCCGATGCTTATCAGGAGAAAAGTGATTCCGGAACATATGCACTGGAACTGGAAGTACGGATGATCAATATTAATCAAAAAGCAAGTCATCCAATTCTTGAAAAATGTCCGGTATTAAAGGAGTACAGTGAGTTTGTGGAACACGTCCGTGCCTGTGGAAATGATGAGCAGAAACTGACGAAGGCAGTGAAAGAATGCATCAAAAAAGGAATCCTGTCAGAATATCTGGATCGGAAAAGCAGGGAGGTAATCAATATGCTGATCGGGGAATACGATTACGAGATGGATATGCAGGAAAAACAGGAAGAAATGCGAGAAGAGATGGAAGAAAAGCTTGCTGAGGTACGTGCCGAATACAATGCAAAGCTTGAGGAAGAAATAGCAAAAGCAAAAGCAGAGGCAGAAGCGGAGACTGAAAAAGCAAAAACGCTTTTTGCGTCTCTTGTTCGGAAAGGATTACTTTCTGCCAAAGATGCTGCAGCGGAAATTGGAGTTTCGGAAGAAACATTTTTGAAATGGATTGAATAACTGATATGGGAGAGGGCAGTTCTCAAGTTGTTATACAACGGACTTGAGAATTGCCCTGTTTTATTCTTCACAGAATCTTCACCAAATCATATTCTTCTGAACACAATTCCATCACATTCCGCTTCTATACTGTTTTATTGAAAAAATGGCTTTTATACCATTCTATCTATATCCATCAGGAGGTTTTCCATGATTGAAGTAAAAAATCTTACCAAAATGTATGATGGTCATCTTGCCGTTGATCATCTGAATTTTACAATGGAAAAAGACCGGATCTATGGCTTTCTGGGGCCTAATGGTGCCGGAAAATCCACAACCATGAATATGCTGACCGGCTATCTCGCCCCCACGGAAGGGAGTATTACGATCAACGGTTTTGACATTCAGGAAGATCCGGAAGAAGCGAGAAAATGTATCGGCTATCTGCCCGAACTGCCGCCGTTGTATACCGGTTCAACGGTGCTTGAATATCTTCAGTTTGCCGCTGATCTGAAAAAGATCCCCAAAAAAGAACGGGCGGCTGCCATTGAAGAAGCCATGAAGGTATCCGGTATCGAAGATGTGAAAGATCGTCTGATCCGCAATCTGTCCAAAGGCTATCGGCAGCGTGTGGGACTGGCTCAGGCCATTCTGGGACTGCCGGATATTATTATCCTGGATGAGCCAACCGTAGGCCTCGATCCGATCCAGATGATTGAAATGCGTGATACCATCCGCAGTCTGGCAAAGGGGCATACCGTTCTGTTAAGTTCTCACATTCTGTCGGAGGTCAGTGCCATCTGCGACCATATCATCATTATTTCTCATGGGAAAATGGTTGCCAGCGGTACTCCGCAGGAACTGGCTGAAGAAATGGAGGGGAATCTCACGCTGAATCTGGTGGTAAAGGGAACGAAAGAAAATCTGGATTCCGTTCTTTCATCCATTCCTGAAATCCGCAGCTGCCGGATTTCGGAATTGGTTCCAACAGATGGATTTCTTTCTGCAGAAATCGAAACGGGAAAAAGTGCCGACATCCATGAATCCCTTTTCTATGCACTGGCAGAGAAAAAACTGCCCATTTATTCCCTGCAGTCTACCAGCCGTTCTCTGGAAGATATCTTTATTGAACTGACAGAAGCGGAAAAGAGTGACATGAAGGATATGAGCGATACAAAAGATACAAAGGATAAAAGCGATATAAAAGATATAAGCGATAAAAACGATAAAAAAAATGTGAACGATATGAATGAAATGAAGGATGTAAAGGAGGAGGAATAGCCATGTCTGCCATATATAAATTTGAGCTGAAAAATTATTTTCATTCCGTGATCGGACAGCTGGTTATGTCTGCCATGCTGCTGTTCATCGGTATTTATTATGTTTTTATAAATCTGATGTACGGGTATTCTTCCATGACCCACTCCCTGCGAAGCGTCAGTTTTATCTTCGTTATCGTGATTCCCATTCTGACCATGCGAAGTTTTTCTGAAGATCGGAAAAATAAAACCGATCAGATGCTCCTGACCTCGCCGGTTTCCATAACCTCCATCGTCATGGGAAAATATCTGGCTATGCTGTCCGTTTTTGGTCTGGTCTGTCTGATCAGCTGCATTTTTCCGATTCTGTTAAAGCAGCTGGGATCCACGCAGATGCTCAGCTCCTATTCCATGCTGCTGGCATTTTTCCTTTTTGGTGCCGCTTCCATTGCCATCGGCATGTTTCTTTCATCTCTGACGGAAAATCAGATTGTGGCCTGTGTCGGAACCATTGGTGTTATGCTGGTTCTTCAGCTGATGGACAGTATTTCCACATTGATTCCTTCCACTGCATCCGGTTCTTTTTTTGTTCTGATGATCCTTGTGCCGGCCGCTGCCATGGTTATTTTTCATATGACCGAAAACATCGTAATTTCCGGCGGCACTGTACTGTCCGGATGGGGCATACTGACGATTCTTTACTTTGTGAAGCAGTCTGTATTTGAAAATCTGCTTCCCGGTTTTCTGAATTATCTTTCCTTATCCGCACATCTGGATAATTTTTATAATGATATTTTTGATATCCCTGCCATTGTTTTTTATCTGTCTGTTATTTTTGTCTTTCTGTTTCTGACTGTTCAGACCATTGATAAAAGAAGATGGGGCCATTAGAAAGGAGCTTTACAATGAAATCCATAATCAATAAACTGAAAAAACAGTTCCATACGAAAACATTTCATTATGGTTCCTTCAGTATCCTTCTGACCGCTGTTGTCCTTATCATCGCCATTCTGGTAAATGTGGCTGTCAATGCACTTCCCACTTCTCTGATCCAGATTGACATGAGCAGCAGCCGCATTTTTACACTGAATGAACAGTCCGTCAATGTTCTGAAAAATCTGGATCAGGATGTCACCATCTATCCTTTGTTTGAAACCGGTCAGGAAGATGAGACTCTGATGAAACTGCTGGACCGTTATACCGAACAGTCTGATCATATTAAAGTGGAAACGGTGGATCCCGTGGCAAATCCTTCGTTTACCTCCGGTTACAATGCATCCAGCCTGCAGACCGGCAGTGTGATCGTGGAAAGCGGAAACCGGTATAAAACCATTCAGTCGTATGAAATTTATGAAACTTCTTATGACAGCTACTACTCTTCCGAGCAGTATTTTGATGGGGAAGGGGAACTGACCTCTGCAATTGATTATGTAACTTCCGAGTCACTGCCCAATATTTATTATACAACCGGCCATGATGAACTGTCGATTTCCACTGCATTTGAATCTGCATTGACCAAAAGCAATTATGCTCTGACGGAACTTTCCCTTCTATCTGCCGGTTCGGTTCCGGAGGATTGCGATGTACTGATGATTTTGTCTCCACAGTCGGATTTTTCCGCTGCTGAGGCGGATATGGTGATCCAGTATCTGGAAAGCGGTAAAAAAGCATATATCCAGACCTCCTATCTGTCCGGTAATTTCACAGAATTCTCCCGAATTCTGTCCAATTATGGTATCCAGTCCTCATCCGGTATCATTCTGGAGGGTGACAGTGACTACAGCTATCAGGAAAACGGTTCTTTCCTTCCCTATATCATGCCGCAGCTGCAGTCCCATACCATTACCGATGACTTCATCGGCAGCAAGAAACCGGCTCTGATTTCTCTTGCCTGTGCACTGGAATTAACCGATGTCAGAAGCAGTGTCACCCGGACAACACTGATGACCACATCCGAATCCGGTTATGAAAAAACCATGGTAAACGGCAAACTGTCCACGGCAGAAAAAGAAGACGGTGACCGGACCGGAACCTTCAATCTCGGGGTTCTCGCAGAAGAAGAAACCGCTTCCGGTGAAACCACACAGCTTGTTGTTTACTCCACACCTTATCTCACAGATGATTCTCTGGTAAATTACTATAACATCAGCAACCTGGATATTGCTGTGAATTCCATCGGTTATCTGTGTGAACACGAAAGCACCGTTACCATTGATGCCAAATCCATGATGCTGGAAACCATTACACCCAGCACATCGGCTGTCAATATTCAGACCATTGTGTTTATCGTTCTGCTGCCGTTATCCGTACTGATTTCAGGTATTGTCATCTGGGTACGCCGACGCAGAAAATAAAAGCCATGGAAAAAAGTCATGGAAAAACAAGAAAAGAATGCAACAAAGTGAATTAAAAAGAGCGAATCAAAAATAGTGAATCAAAAAGAAAGGATGCAGATATGAAACGAAAAAAACAGAAACGGCTTCTTCTGATTCTCTTACTGATTCTGGCAGTACTGGCAGTGGGGTATGTTATCCTGCTGCGGTACAATGCAGCGAAGGAAGCAGAAACGGAAGAGACGGAATCCACTATAGCTTTATGGCCGAAAGACTTTGACAGCAGCTCCATTGCCTCCATCTCTTATCTGAACGGAGATTCCAGCCTGACTTTCAACCGGAAAACGGATGAAGACACGGATACCTGGATCTATGCGGCAGACAATGATTTTCCTTTGAATCAGAGTGCACTGTCCGGCATGAATTCCCAGCTGCAGTCGCTGACAGCCTCCAGATCTGTCACAGACTCACTGGATAACCTGACAGAATACGGACTGGATCAGCCGGTCAATACCATCACTGCCACAGACCAGAACGGTACCTCTGTTACCCTGTATCTTGGCAGCACAAACTCCGGCTCTGATATCACTTATGCCTATACCAGTCAGTCGGACCATGTTTATACCATAGCTTCCGATTTTGCCGATTATTTCAACCGACCGTTGTTGAAACTGATTGAGGCAGATACCCTTCCGCTTCCCAGCGGTGCAGCAGAGTACAAAAGCATCTCCATTGCCGGAAAGAATTCCTCGCTCAACATGAACTATAATCCGGACGGGAATGATCAGGTGGATTATCTTGGCAAATGCTCCTGGATCGGTGAAGAAGACGGAGACACCTATCCCATCAGTGATGCCAATGCATCTGTCATAACAGAGGCAATCCTGGGACTGGAAATCACAGATTGTGCTGCCTATAAGGCTTCTCCCGAAGAGCTGAAAGCTTTTGGTCTGGATCAGCCTCAGGCTGTGGTTACCGTACAGTCTGAAGAAGAGGAAACCATTGAGGAAGAAAGCAGTACAGACAGCAGTGAAACCACTGTGTCCGAAGAAGAAAGCGGTACCGATGAAGAATCCGATCCACAGAAGGTAAAAGTACCTCACACCCTGACATTACGAATCGGATCCTGTGTGGATGATTACTACTATGTATCCTGGAATTCCATTGATCAGGTTTACCGGATGGCTGCCTCCCTGATCACACCTTTTCTGGATGCAGCAAAAGAAAATCTGATCTGCATGGAACCCTTTAACTTTGATCTTACAACCATTGACTCCCTCACCGTTTCCTATGGAGATGCAAAATGGGATATGGTGATAAACCGGCCGGATGATACCTCTGAATCCGACACAGCTAATGATGCGGAATCATCTTCTGACTCTTCTTCTGAATCGGATGATAAAACCGGCAGCAGTGTGGATATCACCGTTACGGTAAACGGAAAAGAAGTATCCTATTCGGATTTCAGTTCCATGATGGCACATCTGCAGCAGATTCAGGCAGAAAAAATATGGAATGCCTCTGAAAACACTGCAGGAACCGGCACGGATTCCATGAAGATCCATGTGGATCTGAACCGAAAGAACCGTTCTTCTGTGTATCTGGAGCTGTATTCTTATAACAGCAGCTACTATGCAGTATCTGTGGATGGAACCCCTACATGGCTGATCAATAAAAACGATATTGCATCGATTCGATCTGCTTTAAATGATTTTGCAGAGCAGGAATAAAGGATCGCTGAAAAAAGGGGGCAGTCGTAAGACTGCCCCTGCAGCTGCAATTTGGGGACACGCAGCTGTTCAGATATAGAGAGCATGGTCTGTCGGAATTATCCGATCACATGGCTCATATTATAGTAACCTGCTTTCTGACCGGCAAGGAATTTAGCTGCCTGAACAGCTCCTTTGCCGAAAATAGCTTTGGAATATGCGGTGTGTTTGATTTCCACCACTTCATCCGTGCCGCAGAAGAATACCTCATGTTCTCCTACGATGTTGCCGCCGCGTACGGCGCTGATGCCGATTTCTTTCACCGGACGTTTTGCACGTTCTGTCGAACGGTCATACTTGTATGTATATTCGTTGTTCAGGACTGCATTCATGGCATCTGCCAGAGCAAGAGCCGTACCGCTTGGCGCATCCAGCTTTTTATTGTGGTGCTTTTCAACGATTTCCATATCGTAGCCTGCATTGACCAGAACCTCAGCGGCAGCAGCCACCAGCTTCATGATGGTGTTGACGCCCAGTGACATATTGGCAGAACGAAGAACCGGGATTTCTTTGCTGGCTTCTTCTGTCTTTGCAAGCTGTTCCGGAGAAAGGCCGGTTGTACACAGTACAAGAGGGAGCTTTTTTTCCAGACAGTCACAAAGAAGTGTATCCACAGCAGATGCAGATGAAAAATCAATGACCACATCGGCTTCTTCTGTACATTCTTTTAATGATGTAAAAACAGGGTAGGGATTTACGGCAGCATCGGGATGGATATCAATACCGGCTGCCATCACACAATCGGGATCCTGTGCGATGATATCGGAGATAACCTGACCCATGTGGCCATTGCATCCGTGCATGATAATTCTTGTCATAATCAGTATCCTCTTTCCTAATCCTTTATAACCTTTTTGTTCCGTTACTGATTCCGGATTACAGAATACCGTATTCCTTCATGGCTTTGACCAGTTTTGCCTTGTTGACATCTTCCATGGGTGAAAGCGGTCTTCTCAGGGGACCTGCAGCCCAGCCCAGCAGATTCATGGCTTCCTTAACGGGAATGGGGTTTACTTCACAGAAAAGCGCATGGCAGAGGTCAAGTGCTTCCAGCTGCATATCTCTTGCACCTTCCACATCACCTGCAAAATACTTTGCACAGATTTCATGGGTCTGTGTGGGAGCCACGTTGGACAGAACGGAGATAACACCCTTGCCGCCCAGAGACAGAATCGGAACGATCTGGTCGTCGTTGCCGGAGTAAATATCAATACATCCCTTTGCCATAGCAGCCAGATCCGCAATCTGTGAAATATTGCCGCTGGCTTCCTTGATAGCCACAATGTTGGGAACATTCTGAGCCAGTTCCACAACAGAAGCGGGCAGCAGATTGCA
>JALETI010000019.1 GCA_022781515.1 Lachnospiraceae bacterium | reverse complement strand
CGGCGAATTCTGAAATGGATGCAGAAAAATACCATGGAACAGAATATGAGCAAGAACCCTTGGCATTCTGCTGGCATCTGCCATCTCCGGAATCCGTTTTTCATTGTCTGATTTGAAAAATTTTTCTGCAGAAAAGGTCAGAAATTCACAGAATCCCTCCAATTCCGGTTTTCTGCTGTATATTTCTGCTGCTGCATTCTGCAGAACTTTTTTCCGGTTATCTTCTTCTGTTGTCCAATGCTCTTCCATTTCCTTTGTTTTTTCTGCTTCTTTTATTATCCCGTGCTCTGCCATCTCCACGGTTTCTGCTCCCGTTTCCTGCTTTTCTGCCTCCGACAGGTAACGGATATATTGTACATTTCCATACTCTGCCGCTTTCTGCATCAGTTCTTTCCGCAGAAAACGATCCGGTTTTTTCAGTCCGATCAGTACAGATACTTTTTCCGGAAGTTTTCCATACAATTCCCACTTTCCGGTGACCAGCCGCAGCATGGCAGGACGGTAGCGCCCTGTCACCAGCTTCCGATAATTCTGTTCTGCCGTTTCCGATAACTTTTCCGGATACAGCAGTCTGGAAATTGCAATATCCAGCTGCAGTTTTTTATCTGTCAGCCCCATCACTCTGCCGTCATAAAAAGCGAAGTCAATGGCTCCCTGTTCTGTAAACATCGGCTCCAGTCCCATCATCTGACCCAGTGGCAGTCTTACACGATCCCGAATCTGCAGCACCGCCCTCTGTGCTTTCAGCAAAGGCATCCAATCCTCCACCTGATCTGCAGACCATGCTTCCACCAGAATCTCCTGTACGCCCTGAAAAGACCTTTCATCCAGACGGCGGAGCCATGTGGGTATCTGCAGTGTTTTCCGTTTTTTATCCAGCACCTCCAGCAAAAGATCTCCCTGAAGCACCAGGCCGTTCCAGTAACGAACCGGCTCTTCTGAATGCGCATCTTCCCGGAGGGGAATCAGAAAAAATCAGGATCTGCCAGTCCGAGAATCGTCCGAAGCACCAGCTTTATACCGGTTCTCTGACTGTCCATATCAATCCATTCCTCCCTGGTGTGGGCACCTCCGCCAATGATGGTACCCAGTGTCAGGGCAGGGATTCCCTCTGCCAGCGGTATATTGGCATCTGTGGATGCAGCCTCGCAGGATGCCTCATGTCCTGTTGTTTCCCGGATCACATCACTGATACAACGTACCAGCTGATTCTGTATCTCCTGATTCACATTGCCTTCACAGGGCCGTTCTCCCAGCAGTTCGGTTTCGATCCGGTACCCCTTTGCCTGAAATGCATGGATAATCTGCTGCAGATTTTTTCGCATTTCTTCCATACAGGATGCATCCACTGAACGGATTTCATACATCATATGTGCTTCCTGTGCAATGGTATTAACCGATGTTCCTCCTTCAATCATCCCCACATTATAGGTGGTCTGTGCACGATCCGGAACCTTTTGTCTGTATAATTCACATACCAGTTCCGCAATCTGCCCCACTGCGCTGGGATTCCCGAATGCACTGAAAGAATGACCGCCATCGGTTTTCACGGTGATCCGATATCGAAGAGAACCCACACATCTGGTAAAACACTGACCTTGATACAGATCAAAGGAAACCACATGCCGGATCCGGTTTTGAAAATCATGAATCAGCTGTCGGCATCCCCGCAGATTGCCAAGCCCCTCCTCACCGGTATCTGCCACAAACAGGATTCCGGTCTGAAGAGACGGTTTTTCCTTTGTAAACCATGCGGCAGCCATAAGAAGATTGGCCAGATTGGCCGTATTATCTCCCACACCCGGTCCCCGCAGAAAATTTCCCTGCTGCCGGATGATCAGCTTATCTTCATCGGGAAATACCACATCCATATGGGCCATATAAACAGCCAGACGGTTTCGATGGGATGCTTCATAGGGATAGATCACATTTCCCGCATCATCCAGATAAACGCCTTCTGCTCCATGGGACTCCAGCCATTGCCGGCAATAATCCGCCCTGCGGTTTTCCTTCCCCGACGGAGCCGGAATCACCGCAAGCTCTTTCAGAAGACGCTCTGCTTCTGCGGCATGAAGTTCCGCATATTCTCTGATTGACAGATCCCAATCCAATCTGCTCATTTTCATTCCTCCGTTTTGTAATCCAATCGAAAAATCCGGATATCCGCTCTAGTATGATCCACACTAAATACCGTACTGTTTCGATGCGAATGCTTTTTTGAGAGTGCAGTTGTAAAAACGCAGGCGTAGCGGGCTACGCTGAGGCTTTTACAACTGTGCTATCGAGAAAGCAGGCCATCGAAACAAAGTGTTATTTAGGGTGAATCATACTAGTCTGAGCAGACATCCGGATCTGTTATCTGGTATGAGTCACGCTGATGAACGAACCATTCTGTACAGAACAAATCTTACGTCACTTTCTTTTCTGATATTCAATATAACCGATGATTGATACTGCAAGAATCACCGGGATGAGAGGAAATGCTGTCATCAGTCTTACAATCCAGGTACCCATTGCAAACAGCAGAAGCACACCGAGAAATAGCAGGATCAGACATCCGTATCCGCCTGTCTTCAGAGAAAAGAAACGACCTCCGAATCCGACAGGTTCCTCCTCTTCTCCGGATTCCGGTTCTTTATAATTGGAAAACATGTCATCGGTGCCTTCATATACCCCATACTCCGCTTCATACACATCAATAATGGTATGAGCAATCAGTTCCGGCGGCCCCAGTTCTTCGATGACCTCGGTTTCCGATCTGCCGGTTTCACGGGCATGTTCTGTTATATAGTTTCGATAAAAATCCGCTTTTTCCTTCACCAACGCAACAGGAACTCTTCCTGCCAGTGAAGACGTCAGCAGATTAATAAACTCACTTCTATGCATAAAGTATGATCCCCCTTTTTCTGCATACCCTCAGGGAAAAGTATATCATATTTCAGGATTCCGGTAAACCATCAAGATGAGCAAAGTGTATGGATTTCCTCTTTCCATCGCTCAATCTGCCATTCCGGCAGATACCGGTATATGCTGCTCCATAAAGACAGCCACACCGTCTTCCGTATTATCCAGAGTCCGATATTTCGCCGCTTCCTTAATACAGTCCATGGCATTTCCCATGGCAACCGTATAGCCAAAATCCCACTGAATCATGGACAGATCGTTGTCGCTGTCTCCCACTGCCATGACTTCATCCGGTGATATACCCAGATGTTCCGCATACCAGGCAAGGGAAGGTCCTTTCTGAGCCCGGATATCCGTTATCTCCACATTGTCCGAAAAAGAGGATACCGCTGTTACTTTCCCGGTACTCTGAAAATATTTTTTCAGTTCCGTTACTTTTTTCGGTGAAATCCCACTGGAAGAAATTTTGTATATTTCATTGGAATACAGAAATACATCTTCCGGTTTTCTCAGTCGTATCGGTTTGTCTGCACCTGATTGGTTCTTCTTTCCCGGCAGATATTGAAATAATATACGTTTCAGATATCCAGATAACCGTTTATTGCGCCATCTGTAATAACATTTCTTAACAACATCCCTGAAGGTATACGTGACATAATAGCTATCTTCTGCCTGAATTTCCAGAGGAACCCTGTATTTTTTTAATTCTTTCATAATCCAGTATGCAGTTTCCCGTTCCAGAGGAATGCTTCGAAGAAGTTTTCCGGATTCATCAAAAATCTGAGCACCGCTGTTGCAGAGGTAACTGCAGTGAATCCCGTGCTTCTCCGGTTCTGTTCTGGCGGAACTGTAAATCCGGCCTGTACATACGGCAAAGATTACTCCGTTTTCCTGTACCTTTTTTATTTCTCTGACGGTTCTCTCGCTCATCTGCCCCTGGGCATTCAGCAAAGTTCCGTCCATATCGGATGCAATTAATCGAATCATTGGCAGATTTTCCTCTTTTCATTCTGATTTATCTTTACGTAAACTTTCATTTCAGATTTTTTTCCATTATACTGATGTTTGAGTCGATTTTGAGAGTGCAAAACACGAAAAAATCGACGTAAGGCTCATTTGTCGAGTAACATCATTCTGATGAAATAAATGAAAAAAATTCGACATTATGAGTATATCACAAAACAAAATATGAAATTGTACAAATTTTTATCATACTTCCAAAGGAATATGGGGAAAATACGAAATTTTCTGAAGACTACGGTAAAACGGACTCGTTATACAGTATAGAAACACGAAGGGAGGCGGATCCAATCAGTGATGAAGAGTACTTTTCTTATCTGGTAAAACAATACGAAAAACTGGTCTACAGCATCTGTTACCGGGTTACCGGAAATCGCTTTGATGCAGAAGACCTGACACAGGAAACATTTCTGGCTGCTTACCGCAATCTCTCCCGTTTCGACCGAACCAATGAAAAAGCCTGGCTTGGGCGGATTGCCAGCAACAAAACACTGGATTATCTGAAAAGCAGCAAACGAAAAACATTTCCTGAAGAGGATTCGCAGTTTGAACAGCTGCAGGATCCACGACCCGGTCCGGAAGAATCGTATCTGGAAAGGGAATCGATCCGGTATGTTCGCCATCTCTGTGAACAACTGAAAAGTCCCTACCGGGAAATTGCGCTGGAGCATTTTTATAAAGAAAAGAAGGCGGCTCAGATTGCAGAAGAAACCGGTGTCAATCTGAAAACCGTACAGACACAGATATACCGTGCCAGAAGTATGCTGAAAAAACTGGTGGAACAGGAACGAAAAGGAGGGAAACGCAATGGGATCCGATCCAAATAAGCAAATGATTCCCGTATCGCACTTAACCGATGCGGATTTTAAAAAATGGAACTCCAATTGTATAACAGAAAAAGAAATGGAACATATTCTGGAACATACTGCATTCTGCTCCCGGTGTGCCTCCCTGTTTCTGCAGCGTATGGAAACCCTTCAGGATGATTCTGTCGTCATGGAAATCTCGCCGGCTTATCTGGAAGATGAAATTCTGAATCGATGCCATCAGCCGGATGTGAAGCTGACACGAACACTCATTGACACCGGCAGTAAAGTTCAGCTCTGGCTCTACGGTCTGAAAATCACAACTGCAGTGGTTCTTTCCATCATGATGCTGTTCCATGTCCGGCTCCGGCCTGATTTTACAGACAGAACCATGTCCATGCCACAGAATCCGTTTTCCATCACCAAACTGCAGGAACTGCCCGATGATTATAATAAAATATCGGAAGACAGCGAAACCGGAAGCAGTACCATTATGAAATACCTGCGGGACGGTTCCATGTCCCTGAATCAGAATCTGCAGAATTTTTCAGATGACTTTTTTCCTTTCTTTCCGAAACAGGAAAGCAGTCAGAAACGATAATGGATTGCAGATTCACCAGAAAATTTTCAGTCAGGGAGGATTCTCCGTATGCCATGCATGGATGATTTGCTGAATCATTACAACTAATTATAAACAGGAGGTTTTTATGAATAACAATTGTTCTGCCGGAAACAGTATTTCTTCCGGCATCATTCCCCATCGCAAAAACAGTTTTTTTACATTTCTTTTTTCTTTCGTGCCAGGAGCCGGAGAAATGTACATGGGATTTATGAAACAGGGACTGAGTCTCATGACTCTGTTCTTCGGGATTCTCGCCCTGTGCGTTTTATTTAACATGGATGCATTTCTCTTTATCCTTCCAATTGTATGGTGTTACGGCTTTTTCCACGTACACAATATCAATTCACTGACCGATGAAGAATTTGCCTCTGTGAAAGATGAATACCTTTTCCACCTGGACAGTCTGGAACAGTTGAATCTCACACAGAAATATCCTTCTTTTCTCGCTTTTCTGTTCATTTTCATCGGTGCAGACATGATTCTGAACATACTGGCGGATACCATTTTATATCAACTGCCTAATCCCTGGGGAGATTTCTTTTACATTCTCATTTACCGTATGCCGCAGCTTGTCCTTTCCTTTGTTCTGATTTACGCCGGTGTGCGGATGATCCGGAACAGAAGAAAATATATCCGCAATGCACAATCAGACGATGAACGGTTTTTTTCCGAAATATTCAAAGACAGTGATGAAGATTACTTTGCAGAAAAAATAGAAGATTCGGAAGATACCGACAATTTTGAAAAAAAGGACTGTACAGATGATATGGACAGTGAGGAAGAAACAGGCGTCGATGAAAATCTGAAATCCGATGTCATCTTCCTGTCAGACGGAAACAATGGAACAGAGGAGGAGACTTTGTAAACAAATATTAATTAAAGGATGTCGCACTTCAAGCCAGTCAGTATATCCACCACGGGTACAGAACCTGAATCTTTGAAGTTCTAAAGACTCAGGCGAATGCACCCTTTTGGTGGATATATCTGTACTGGCTTTTGTGCTCGTTTTCTAATAAAATCGACCAGATTTTCGATTATCATTCAGACAAAAAAGAAAATCATACATAAAAAATGACGACGCAAGGAAGATTGTACAATCGTCTATGCGCCGTCTGGAACTATCAAATGCGACAGTCCTCTTTCTATTCTTCGTTATATCTTGCCAGAAACTGTCTGGTTCTTTCCTGGGTGGGGTGGTCGAAAACGTCTTCCGGTGTGCCGTATTCCAGAATATGACCATCGTCCATGAACATAACCTGACTGGCTACATTTTTTGCAAAACTCATTTCATGGGTTACGATGATCATGGTGCGATTTTCCTCTGCCAGTTCACGAATGACCTTCAATACCTCACCGGTCAGTTCCGGGTCCAGTGCGGAAGTGGGTTCATCGAAACACAGAATATCCGGATTCAGAGCCAGGGCTCTTGCAATTGCCACACGCTGACACTGACCGCCGGAGAGCTGATGGGGGTAATTCTCCATACGATCCTGCAGCCCCATCTTGGTAAGCAGCATACGTGCTTCTTTTTCAATTTCCAGATGGATTGCTTTTTTATTATTCTTATAATCCGGTCTTTCCTTTGCCTGCAGTTCCTTTGCCAGCATCACATTGCCAAGGGCCGTATACTGGGGAAACAGATTGAAATTCTGGAAAACCAGACCGAAATGAAGGCGTTTTTTCCGGATTTCCGATTCATTCCGGGTTTCCGGGCTGTCCGAATCAAACAGTGTCTCGCCATTTACCCGGATTTTTCCGGATGTGGGCTGCTCCAGAAAATTCAGGCAGCGAAGAAGTGTGGTCTTGCCGCTTCCGGAAGAACCGATGATGGACAGAACCTGTCCTTCTTCCATGGAAAAACTGATATCCTTTAATACTTCCGTCCGATCAAAGGTTTTCATAATATGTTCTACTTCTAAAATTGCCATATGGTTCCTCCTATCGGAAATAATTCAGCTTTTCTTCTATTTTGCCCAGAAGCACGGTCAGAATTCCGCTGAAAATCAGGTAATAAACTGCGGTAAAAAATAAGGGCCAGATGGCACCGGAGATTCCCTGGGATCCCTTCAAAAATGCCTGGCCGGCCCAGATGATTTCCTGTAATGCGATAATACGGGCCAAAGAAGTATCCTTAACCAGCGTAATGATTTCATTGGAAATCGGAGGCAGAATCCGTTTGATCATCTGCAGCAGGGTAACATGGAAAAAGATCTGTGTCTTTGTCATGCCGAGGACAAGACCTGCTTCCTGCTGGCCTCTGGGCACACCCTGAATACCGCCGCGGTAAATTTCTGAAAAATAGCAGGCGTAATTGATAATAAAGGCAATGGAGGCTGCCATAAATCTGCCGTTTTCACCGCTTCCCCAGATATTATTTTTCAGAACCAGTCCCGGGAAAAAATAAAAGATCAGCAGCTGAATCATCAGCGGCGTGCCTCGAATGATCCATACAAATAGTTTCGTAAGAATGCTCAGCGGTTTAAACTCTGACATAGAGCCGAAGGATATGATCAATCCAAGGGGGAGCGCTCCGAGAAGTGTCACCGCAAATAGCTTCAGTGTCTGTAAAAAGCCCACATTTAATGCACCGATTACAATGGGCATCTGTTGCATTATGAGTTCCATGTTTCCTCCCGATGTATCGTTTTTCAATTCATCTTTTCCGGTTTTAGTAAGCCCCACGCTGACTTCAACCGGCAAAAAGAAAGCTGCCGTACAACTGCACAACAGCTTTCCATATCGTTCATCCATTTGATTTGACGGAATTCAGTACAATTCTGAATTCTGCAAATCGGTCTGATTATTTCTGTTCTACGATAGAAGCATCTACCTTATAAGTTTCTGCACACTTCATCAGACTGCCATCAGCATAAGTAGATTTTAAGAAATCATTCAAAGCTGCTACCAGATCGGAACCTTTACGGAAACCAACGCCGTATTCTTCACTGTTCAGATTCAGTGTATAAGTCAGATCTGCATAACCGGTACCTTCACCTACCATGGCACTTGCCATCAGAAGGTCGATTACCGCTGCATCAGATGTACCTGCTGCAACTTCCATCAGGGCATCAGACTGTGCTTTAACAGCTGTGCAATTGTAGTTAAGGGCTTTGATTTCTGCTTCGCCGGCACTGCCTGCTTCCACTGCAAAGGTCAGATCCTTCATATCTTCCACGGATTTGTACTGATCTGCTTTATCCTTGGGAAGGATAACCACCTGTGCATTATTGCAGTATGCATTGGAACAATCCATGGCAGATGTTACTTCAGGTGTCAGTGTCATACCGTTCCATACACAGTCGATGGTCTTTGCATCCAGTTCCAGAACCTTGTTATCCCAGTCAATTTCAACGAATTCCACATCTACACCGAGGCTGTCTGCAAATGCCTTTGCCATATCTGCATCAAAACCAATCCAGTTGCCATCTGCATCTTTATAATCCATGGGTTCAAAATCGGTAATACCAACTACCAGGTTACCGTTTCCGCGTACATAATCCAGATCAGAACTTTCTGCATTCGCCGCAGCATCAGAACTTTCTGCACTTGCTGTGGTATCAGCAGGTTCTTTTGTATCCTGCTTATCTTCTGTTTTAGAAGCGCCGCATGCTGCCATGGAAAGGCACATAGCGCCTGCAAGCATAAGAGCTAACCATTTTTTCATAACTTTTTCCTCCATATCGATCATCCATACCGGATGCAGAATCCGAATAACAATCAAATCTGCCCGGCACATAAGTACAGTAGTATCTTATCACGTTACTATAGTAAAGTAAAGAGAAAAAAATTAAAAACCTGTTCAGCAGAACAGCAACCATCATTTCAGGGCAAAATAACAGCATGTTCCAGCCATTCCACTGATTTTCGAACACTTTCTTCATAGGAACATTCTATGGTACAGGTGGCATCCGGTGTGTTGGCGTATACCGTGGTCAGTGCATTTTCTGTGGGAACAGTCCCTTCTCCCAATGCCAGATGAGAGTCAAAGGTTCCATCATTATCATGAATATGGATATGTTTCACATGGGAACCCAGTCTGCGGGCCCATTCATCCGCCGGGTAATTGGAGTAGCAGTGTGCATGCCCCGTATCCAGACACAGCCCAAAGTCCGGATGGGTAATTCGGTCAGCCACCTCCAGAATCGGGTCAATTTCCGGATCCTGTACATTTTCCATCAGAATGCGGATTCCTTCCTTTCCTTCCAGAAACCGGTTATAGAAATCCACCACCCGATCCGCCCATCCGATGAGCATGTAAATTCTGGGAAGATAACAGGTATGGTAGGTAATCTGCTTTACCCCCAGTGCTTTTGCCGCCTGATAACACTGCTCATAGCGAACTCTGGTGGCTTCCAGTACCATACTGTCAAAGGCCATGGGATTCAGATCCAGAAACGGACCATGGAAAATACATTCCGGATTTCCCATGAATTCCAGACGTTTTTCATATGCACAAATGGATTCGGGAAGCCGGTCCAGACTGGAGGCCATGGAAAATTCAATACTTTCCACACCGCAGCCGGTTTCTGCAATCAGATCTTTCATCTGTTCATCTGTCGGGAGATGACTGATGAACAGCCTGCTGTTTCCATTCTGAATCCGTCCATTTTTTATCTGTCTATCGATCCTCTTTCCATCCTTACTCTTTTTCATGGTTTCGCCTTTATTTCAATCCATAAACACCGCAGGCTGCAGTCTGCTGTATTTTGTCAAGTAGTGCTTCCATATACCGTTCGGTCAGCCATACCACCGGATCGTCGGCTTTTTCTGCAGCCTCTGTCCAGTCTCCCACATAGGGAGTATCCAGTTCTGCAAGCTTCAGAATATCCTGTGCAGCCCGGCATACTTCTCCGACAGAAAGCAGCCCCCAGTCCAGCTGATCCAGCAGATGGACATAAAGAGACGTAAATGTGACTGCCCTGTCTTCTTTCTTTATATGATCCAGTCGATTTTCAAATTCCAGACGCGGTATGCTATCTCCAGGCAGATTATTCTGCATTTTCTCTTCATATAATTTCCAGAGAGAATCCGAAGTGACACCAAAACGGTCCATCCGCCGGATCAGGTCATGCTGTTTTTCCGCACAAAGTCCGGTCTGCCGGAACAGTGCTTCTTTTACTGCCTTTTTTACAGTTTGACCGATGCATTCTCCCAGTTCACTGTGATGCCCCGCATCAGTCAGCACCCTGTCTGACTCCGGATTACATACAACAATAATTCCATCCGTTCCCGATCCGGTGGCAAGCCCTCTGGAATATCGGCTGGCTGCCATCAGTTCCTGAATCGCCGCCACCTTCGCTTCCCCACAGGAAATCGCAGCTTTCGCCAGTGTTCCATCCGGAAGATTGGCATCGATATGTACCATCATATTGATGGTGCCGGGTGTTTCACTGTAACAGGCCGGATCACCGATCCGGGCACCATTTCCTTCAATTCCGCCAGTTACAATGGCAGTTACCGTAAAATAGTCCCGCTTCGTGGACTGAATGGATACATTATCCATGCTGGCTGCCGTGCAGAATCCCGTACATTTCTCCGGATCTAATCCCAGATCTTCCTCTGCAATAATATCCAGATGCTGCCGGTAATCGGGAGCACGAAGGACAAACTCCATCCCCGGTCCGGGATTTCCGTCATTGTTGAACACCGCCTGAAGATCCGTACGGCATCCTCCGTGATTCAGACCGGTACTGAACACCTTTCTTGCCCCTGCAAAGGAAAGAACCAGTGATTTCTTATAGTAATGCAATTCATCCCCGCAGGGAAATTCATATATTTTCATGATGACTCCATTCCGGCTGCTCCGGTTTTATTTTCATTCGTTCCGTTAACGCATCATTACTCCTGCTCGTTTTGATCCGTTAACACATCATTGCTCCTGTTCCGTTTTGATTCGTTCCAGAAACTCATCGTGATCTCCGATATAGGTGATCTTTTTCACTTTTCCCAGCTGCTCCAGCAGTGGAACCAGTTTCCCATTGGTATAATCGCTGCTCAGAGCATTTTTATGGAAATAAATTCTGCCGGGCACCGTTTCCAGGCCTTTTAAATTCATCAGATTGCTGATACCAAAGGGAACATCTGCCACCAGAATCAGGTCGGCACTTTGCATCAGTTCCAGATTTTCCTTCTGTTTCTCCTCCGTTACGGGAGTAAAGGGAGCTGCTTCCACACATTTCAGGTGCAGTTCCTGACAGACAGCCCAGTCTTCACTGCCCTGATTGAGCACACCGGCTGTTACTTCATATCCTCTGGCATCCAGTTCTTCCAGTATACGTACAGCTCCGCTGGCACCGCAGATGACATGAACATGACATGGCTTCCTGATTTTTTTCTCTTCCATGACACGAATGGGTACAATTTCCGGTTTGCCGAACATGGGACTTTCCCGGATCATCAGCTTCATATTATAAAGAGATTCCATATTTTTTCGGGAAATCACTTCCGAAGGCGTTCCATCCACCGCCACATTTCCATTCTGCAGCAGAACCATTCGATGGCAGAACCGGGAAGCCATATTGATATCATGAAGGATTGCAACCACGGTAATATGTTCTTTTTCATTCAGATCGGCAATCAGCTCCATGACTTCGATCTGATGATGCACATCCAGTGCCGATGTGGGTTCGTCCAAAAGGATAATCTCCGGTTTCTGTGCAATGGCCCGTGCCAGAATCACCCGCTGCCGTTCACCGCCGCTCAATTCATTATACAGACGGCCCCGGAATATTTCCGTATTGGTCAGTTTCATGGCATGTTTCACAATGTCATAATCTTCCTGACTCTCTTTTTTTCCCAATCCGAGATAGGGATTGCGCCCCATCATGACGATTTCTTCTACGGTAAAATCATATTCCACATGGTAGGACTGGGGCACCACGGCCACCATCCGTGCCCGTTCCCGGTTTTTCAGTCTGGAATTCTTTTTTCCGCATATGGTAATTTCTCCGCTTTTCAGAGGCAGTAAACCGGAAATACATTTAATGAAAGTGGATTTTCCTGTGCCGTTGGAACCGATCAGTCCCACAAACTCCCCTTCCATTACTGTAAGATTCACATTCTGAAGAATCAGCCGGTCTCCATATCCTGCCGAAACATTGATGCATTGAAGCATTTCTCTTTCCATCAGGATACGCCCCCTTTCTTCATTTTACGAAGCAGATACAGGAAAAACGGTCCGCCGCAGACGGAAGTGATGATTCCGACGGGAATTTCCCAGGCCACCAGACTCCTGGCCAGTGTGTCACAGATGATCAGAAAGGTTCCGCCAAAAAGAAGGGACAGAGGCATAATCCTGCCATGCTTCGGTCCGGTCACCATCCGCACCACATGGGGAACCACCAGTCCCACAAATCCGATAATTCCGGTTACGGAAATCACTGCTGCCGTAATCATACTGGAAGCAAACAGAACCTTCTTCTTCAGAAATTCCACATTGACCCCCAGCTGAATGGCTGTGTCCTCACCGGTCAGCATGATATCCAGTTCTCTTGCTGAACTGAGCAGAATCAGTATTCCGATTACCGACCAGGGAAGCACCTGTATAATCTGATTCCAGCCCTTTCCATTCAGACTTCCCATGGTCCAGAATACAATCTGATCCATACTTTCCTTGTTCAGAATCATAACCAGGGAATTCAGTGCGGAAAGGGTCTGACTCACCGCAATACCGGATAAGAGCAGGGTGGCAACCGGTACCTTCTTTCCCACTTTCGAAATATTATATACAAGCCCAATCGTTAAAAATGAGCCGACAAACGCCAGAAACGTTGTGCCGCTCATTCCCAGAAAGCTTTTATTTAAATGAAGTACAATTCCCACCGCTGCACCCAGGGCTGCACCGGAGGATACCCCCAGTATGAAGGGATCTGCCATGGGATTTCGGAAAATTCCCTGAAAACCGGCGCCGCAGACGGAAAGAGCCGCCCCCGCGATGAATCCCAGTATCACACGGGGAAGGCGTACATTCCGGATGATGGCAATGCTTCCTGTGGAAATGCCTTCCATATCCACAGGAAAATGCAGGATCTCACCGGCCAGAATCCGATTCACATCCCGAAAGGAAATGGAAGCGATTCCCATAACCGTACATCCGTACATCAGCACCACGCACAGCACCACCGACAGGAGAATCATCCACTTTCTGTTTCTTTTCTCCATGAAAAACCTCAACTATTTAAATAATTCCGGATAAATGCTTTCAGCCAGCAGACGGATTCCCTTTGTGACACGGGGACCGGATCTCTGGATCATGTCCGCTTCTTTGGACAGACCATCATAAAAAACAACCTGATCATTTTTCATGCAGTCCAGTTCATTCAGACCGGAAATGGTCTTCAGTTCATCCACAGAAGTAAACAGGGAAATATAGACGTCCGGATTTTTCTCAATGATTGTTTCTACGGAAATCTGCGGCCAGGTTTCTCCTGCTTCTGCTGCAATATTGACAGCTCCCAGTTTGTTCAGTTCATCATCCAGCAGGGAGCCGGGACCTGCACTGTAGAAGGATCCGATATCCACAAATACCGATTTCTTCTCTTCTGCCTTTGCAGTAATTTCCTGAACTTCCTTCAGTTCCGCATTCATATCTTCCACCACTTCACCGGCCTTTTCATTCTGATTCAGTACCTTTCCCACCAACAGAATATCGGCTTCGATGGCTTCCAGTGAATTGGCAGAAAGAAGAATGACCTTTGCTCCCACTGCTTCGATCTGTGATTTAATGGCATCATCAATATAATCGGAAGCCAGTACCACATCCGGTTCCTTTGATAAAATCAGTTCTGTATTAGGATCAATATAGGTTCCGATGGAATCAACCTTCGATGCTTCTTCCGGATAGGAACAGTAATCGGTACGGCCGACCACCTGCTCGCCTGCACCCACAGCAAAAAGAATTTCTGTTGCGGAAGGTGATAAGGAAACCACCCGTTCCGGTGCCTTCTCCAGAACCACTTCATTTCCCAGATCATCTTTTATTGTCAGCGGAAATTTCGTTTCTGCTGCCTGCTCCCCGCTCTGACCGGACTCTGCTCCGTCATTTGTGCCGGCATCTGCTCCACTGTCTTTTCCTGCATCTCCATTTGCGTTTCCGCCGCAGCCTGTCATCCATACCATGGACAGACAAAGCACTGCTGCCAATACCATTGTCGTGATTTTTTTCATAATCCCCATTCCTTTCTTCAAATCGACTCCTGCAGAGATTCGGTGCCGGATTCCGTTTGCAGGTAAATAATCTCCTGTTCGAATCCATTCGCAGTCTCCACTCTGTTTTCGTCGTCTCTTTTTGTCTACATGAGAAGTATACCATAAGTTTCAGAATATTCTCCTTTTTT
>JALETI010000175.1 GCA_022781515.1 Lachnospiraceae bacterium | reverse complement strand
CGGACTAGTCTCAATGTTAGATTACTACACCGAAAGGTGTGTTACTTGTTAAGTTGATTGAACCGCCGTGTACCGAACGGTACGCACGGTGGTGTGAGAGGTCGGAATTTCTCTTGATTGAGAAATTCCTCCTACTCGATTGTCCCAGTGAAAGCCTGAGCGAGAGCGGGTACCGGAAGGAGACTTATGGGCTGAAACGGGAGCTGGACGAAAAATGCAACAGCTTTTTTAAAGGAGAGAATTCGATGAAACACTGCAATCTATGTCCCAGGCGGTGCAATGCAGTCCGGGAAAATCAGAATTACGGTTATTGCAGAAGCCCGTGGGAGATCACAGCAGCCAGAGCAGCGCTTCATATGTGGGAGGAACCGATTCTGTCCGGAACATCGGGCTCGGGGACCGTATTCTTTTCCGGCTGCAATCTGGGCTGTGTATTCTGTCAGAATCAGACCATTGCGGCAGGAAAAACCGCCATGGTGATCAGCAATGAAAAACTGACAGATCTGTTTTTGATGCTGCAGGAAAAAGGTGCCCACAATATCAATCTGGTCACCGGAAGTCATTATGTTCCTCAGATTGTAAAGGCGCTGGAACGGGCAAGAAATTATAACCTGACCATTCCTGTGGTATACAATACGGGAAGTTATGAAAAAGTGCAGGTTCTGAGACTGCTGGACGGTCTTGTGGATATTTATCTGCCGGATATGAAATATCGGAGCAGCAAACGAAGTGCACGGTATGCCAATGCACCGGATTATTTTGAAGTTGCCGCGAAGGCGCTGGAGGAGATGGTGCGGCAGGTGGGAGATCCCTTTGTGGAAGATGGACTGATGAAAAAGGGGGTTATCGTCAGACATCTCATGCTGCCGGGCGGAATGATTGACTCCAAGGCGATCCTGCGGTATCTGCATAAAACATGGGGAAATCATATTTATATCAGCATTATGAACCAGTATACCCCCTGTAATGAATTGCCGGATTATCCGGAGCTTCAGAGAAAACTGACTGAAAGAGAATATGAAAAACTCATTGACTATGCTGCAGAGCTGGGAATTGAACAGGGCTTTATCCAGGAAGGTGAAACTGCAGAAGAAAGCTTCATACCGGCTTTTGATTACGAAGGATTAAAATAGGCTGCAGATGTCTCCGGAAAAGAAACGATAGAAAATTATCCACAAAAAAACGCATATATTTAGCAAAATGTGAATAACTTGTGGATAAACCTGCATTTCACGTTGAAAAATCGTGTATAACCATAAAAATATTGTTAGTCAGGTGTGAATAGAGAATTCTGTATGGGGAAGAGGGGAAAGGAATTTCACAAAATGAAGGGATCGCTGAATGAAAATTCTCAATATTTCTGGTTCTGCACACAGGTGAAGAGGATGAAATGGGACGGCAATCTATTTTGTGTGGAAAACATGTTGATACCGAGTGGAAAAACCATGGGTACAGTGTGTAAAAACAGTTGATAAAATAGAAAATATAGTGGATAATTCAGATGAAGCGAGGAAAAAACGTTGAAAAATCGTGGATAAATCTCACGCGCGTTCGGTTTGCATTCTGTATGATCAGGCAGACCGGATGGCGCATGAAGACAGGAAGAACAAAAGCAGGGAAGCAGAGAAAGGACTGCGGAAAAACCGGGAAGGGAGATGAGTACATGAAGCATATGGAACAAGATTATGAAGTGTTTTACAGGAGAATCACAGCATCTTTTCAAACACATCCAAAGAGGATCCGTTTTCTAAAAAACAGCAACCGGATTCTCACCGCCACTGTATATCTGGTCTATCCGTTGTTTCTGGGGATCCTGCTTTGGAACCATGATGCCAGAGTGTGGAAGACAGCCCTGGTACCGGCCGTATCCTTCGTATTGCTGTCTCTGATTCGGAAAAAGATCAATCGTCCCCGTCCCTATGAAACATGGCAGCTGGATCCGCTGATTTCGAAAGACACAAAAGGACAGTCCATGCCCAGCCGGCATATCTTTTCCTGCACGGTGATTGCCATGGCATTTTTAAGTGTAATTCCTCCGTTGGGTGGACTGTTTCTGTTCTGGAGTGTTCTGCTGGCTCTGGTAAGGGTATTGGGTGGTGTGCATTATCCATCTGATGTGCTGGCTGGATTCCTGGCAGGAATTGCAGCAGGAATCCTGATGATTCTTTAAAGAACTGCAGCAGATTCACTTATGTTTCCCTCACAAAAGAGAACAGCAGAAGAATATGGTCGATTCAGACCATCAGATATGATTTTTCTTTAAATATTTCTTCAGACCGGGTGCTGTAAACCAGGCACAGAATCCGGTAAAGAGACCGGTCAGAACTGCGCTGATCATCATAACCGGAAGATAAAGAAGGATACTGAGACTGCCGGTCATAATAATGGCAACTCCCAGCTGGCCGATATTGTGCGCAATCGCACCGAAGACACTGGTTATGAAAATATACTGCTTTCTCAAGAGACGATTGATCAGAGACATGGTCAGAAAACAAAGAAGACCGCCGCAAAGACTGTACATAAAAGACATCATCTGACCGGCACAGATGCTCCCCAGAATGATTCGAACCAGAAGAACCAGAAATGCATCCCGTTCATTAAAACAAAGCAGCAATATCAGAGTAATGACATTGGCCAGACCCAACTTAACGCCCTGAATCGGTGCCAGAGGCGGCAGCATGGATTCAATTACAAAAATGGTCAGGGCAACTGTGGAAAACATTGCCAGAACCACCATTTTCTGCAGACTTATATTTTTCATATCTTTTTCCTTTTCCAGTAGATCAAATGTTCAAATCCGGATATATTACACAGCAGAGGGTTCGGTTTAATAAACCACGGAATCGATGTGATCCGGATTATCTCCCTTTCTGATGCGGATTACCACTTTGTTGGGAAGGCATGTTATGGGTAATATTTCTGAATGGATAAATCCCATGTTAACACACAGACCATCCGGACAGCTGGCTTCACATATGCCGATCTCACCCGGGTGGACCTCTATCACATTGTAGGCTTCATTATCTCCGTCAATTCGAATAGTATAACTTTCTGTTACGGTATCCAGATGAATCGTATGGATTATTTTGCCGTTCTGATATATTTCTGCAATGACTGCCTGTCCGGGTTCGGAAGAGGCACCGGGCCCCAGATAGAGATACCAGAGACCGCCGACACTGGACAGCACAATAAGCGCTATCAGAAACAGGAGCAGTGCTGCTGTTTTTTTCGTGGATCCTCCGGAAATACCGTCGGTATCGGATTTTGGATGTTTCATATATTTCCTCATTTTCTGCTGCATTATATGTTGTAAAAAACGGGCAGACTGCATCATTGTCCTGATACCGCCTGTCCGTTTTTCATCAGCGAATAAAGTTGGTGGCAATTTTCGGTTCACCGGCGGGTACCTCAATACCTGCCTGTTTGCCTGCCTCAATGCATTTCAGCATCCATGCCATCTGATCTGCGAGAATACGCATGGTCTGGCATCCCTCTTCATCCTTTAATACGTCTTCTGCTGTACTGCCGTGTACCATATTCCAGTAATTGGAAGAAACGATCGGCATACGGTTAATGGTGAAATATTTGTTGATGGCATCCAGAGAAGCTGTTGTACCGGCACGACGGGCGGAAACAACGGCTGCCGCCGGTTTGTTGCTCATATAGCTGCCGCCGGCATAAAACATACGATCCAGGAAAGAAAGTACGGTGCCATTGGGGGATGCATAGTAAACGGGAGATCCAACAATGAGACCGTCAGCAGACTCCAGCTTATCAATTACTTCGTTTACGCCGCCATCCAGATAAATGCAGCGTTTTTTGTCATTTTTCCTGCAGCTTCCGCAGCCGCTGCATCCTCTGACGGGTTTTGCAGCGATATGTACAATTTCCGTGTCGATGCCATTGGCCTGCAGCTGGTCAGCGACAATAGACAAAGCTGTAAATGTACATTTGTTCTTATGGGGACTGCCGTTTAATAATAAAACCTTCATATAATTACTCCTTTCTTTCTTCCTCAATTATATATAAAACCGGAAGAAAATGCAACCGTTCCGGACAGAGGGGGGAAACAGGCTCATTTTTATAGTATTTGTACAAAAAAATTGTATCAGGAGAACGATTTCCTTGTGTGATAATGTAGAACTGTACAAAAATCCTTGCACAAAAAAAGAGAATATGTTATTATGATAGTAATTAAGCGTGCATGGAGATTTGAGAGCACAGTATAATCGGTAGAGATACCGTTTTATACTTGTGCATTTTTTTTTGCCTCTCTTCTAAAGAGGTAAGGGTTTGAACGGGATTTGTCATATTTTGCTCTTCAAATCTTCAACAGCGTATTTTAGTTTTTCGGAATAGACCTGTTTTTATATGGATTCCGATGATAAAAGCTGTTAACCTGATGAGAGGTCGAAATGTTTCAGGTATAATGGAGTGATTAAATCTATATCATCGTACTTTATATAAGAAAGGACTTTATACACAATGGAACAGCGTTTTTATGATATGGTGGAAGCCAATCCGGTTATTGCAGCAGTAAAAGATGAAAAAGGTCTGGAAGAGTGTTGTAAGCTGGAAGAGATCAAGGTCGTTTTTGTATTGTATGGCAGCATTTGTAATATCGGCGGTATTGTAAAGCGTATTAAAGAAGCAGATAAGATTGCCATGGTTCATGTAGATCTGGTCAGCGGTCTTGCAGCAAAGGAAATTGCTGTGGATTTTATCAAAGAAAGTACGGAAGCTGACGGTATTATTTCCACCAAAACCCAGTTGATTAAAAGAGCCAAGGAACTGGGCATGTACACAATTCTCAGAGTTTTTCTTCTGGATTCCATGGCATATCAGAATATTGAAAAGAGCGTCATAACAGCAGGACCTGATATTATAGAAGTTCTTCCCGGGCTGATGCCCAAAGTAATCCGGAAAATTGTGAAGACAACAAGGATTCCAGTCATTGCAGGAGGATTGATTTCACAGAAAGAAGATGTGGTGGCTGCATTGGATGCCGGTGCCATATCGGTATCTACAACCAATCCGCAGGTCTGGGAGATGTAGTTTTTCGTATGACTGCACACGGATTTGAAATTGTTAATATGGCTATACCGGAATCTGCGGATAAGAGACCAGGAGAGATACTGCAGATTATTCAGGTATACCCTTTTTATATGATACAAGGGTCAGAAGGTCAGGTATTTTATGTCTACATACCCTGAAGGGCACACGTGAAAATACATGACTTTAAGAACCTGAAATGCGGATAAATCCGTTTGTATCATGGGGGCATATCTTTTTGCTTCCGACATCATGATATCCGGATGTAAAATGGATATCAAAAAGTAACCCATTACTTGTTATATCCAATGGTGTATTTAATACACTGAAGAAAGAGGAAAGAACTATGTTTGATATTGTTATTATCGGAGCTGGCGTATCCGGCGCGGCAGCTGCAAGAGAGCTTTCCCGCTACAATGCATCGATCTGTGTTCTGGAAAAAGCAGAAGATGTATGCAGCGGAACTTCCAAAGCAAACAGTGCAATCGTACATGCTGGTTTTGATGCAGCAAACGGATCCCTGATGGCTAAGTTAAATGTTCAGGGCAACAAGATGATGGAACAGCTGTCCAAAGACCTGGATTTCCCCTTCAAACAGAATGGATCCCTGGTTGTATGTACAGATGAATCCACAAGAGATGGACTTCAGGCACTGCTGGAACGCGGTATTAAAAATGGCGTGGAAGGCCTCCGCATCGTAGAACGCGAAGAACTGGTGGAAATGGAACCCAATATTTCCGATGAAGCAGTGGCTGCTCTGTATGCACCCACAGGCGGTATTGTATGTCCTTTCAACCTGAACATTGCTCTGGCTGAAAATGCATATGTAAACGGCGTTGAATTCCGTTTCAACACAGAAGTAACCGATATTCGCAAAGAAGAAGAAGGTTTTACCATCTGCACCAATAACGGTGATGTAAGAGCTCGTTATGTTGTAAATGCAGCAGGTGTATACGCTGACAAGTTCCACAACATGGTAAGCGAAAAGAAGATTAACATCATTGCAAGACGCGGTGATTACTGTCTGTTGGATAAGACTGCAGGTACTCATGTATCCCATACCGTATTTGCTCTTCCCACAAAGATGGGTAAAGGTATTCTGGTATCACCCACCATACATGGAAACCTTCTGATCGGTCCCACTGCGGTTGATATTGAAAACAAAGAGGGCACCAATACCACAAGAGAAGGTCTGGATGAAGCAATCACCAAGTCTGCAATCACTGTTAAGAACATTCCCATGCGTCAGGTAATCACATCTTTCGCAGGCCTTCGTGCCCATGAAGAAGGTCATGAATTCATCATTGGTGAAGTGGAAGATTGTCCTGGATTCATCGATTGTGCAGGTATTGAATCGCCCGGTCTGACCGCCAGCCCTGCAGTCGGTGTTATGGTAGCTGATATTTTACAGGAAAAGATGGGTCTGACAAAGAAAGACAATTTTATCGCTACCCGTAAAGGCGTGCTGAATCCGGAAGAAATGTCTCTGGAAGAAAGAAATGAACTGATCAAAAAGAACCCTGCATACGGCAATATCATCTGCCGGTGTGAAATGATCACAGAAGGTGAAATTCTGGATGCAATCCACAGACCTCTGGGCGCCAGATCTCTGGACGGTGTAAAACGCAGAACCAGAGCCGGTATGGGTCGCTGCCAGGCAGGCTTCTGTTCTCCCAGAACCATGGAAATTCTGGAACGCGAAGTTCCCGGCTTTACTATGTATGATGTAACCAAATCAGGCGGTGAATCTGCAATTGTTGTTGGTATCAACAAGGACAGAATATAGGAGGACAGCAGATATGAAATTTTATGATATTGTAATCGTTGGCGGAGGTCCTGCCGGACTTGCTGCTGCTGCATCTGCTAAAAGAGCCGGCAACGACAGCATTCTGATTCTGGAAAGAGACAAGGAACTGGGCGGTATCCTGAACCAGTGTATCCATAATGGTTTCGGTCTTCATACTTTTAAGGAAGAGCTGACCGGTCCCGAATACGCAGGCCGTTTTATTGAACAGGTAAAAGAACTGAATATTGAATATATGCTGAATACCATGGTTATGGATATCAGCGCAGATAAAGTAGTAACTGCCATGAACCGTACAGACGGTATGTTCCAGGTACAGGCGAAAGCGGTTATCCTGGCCATGGGCTGCAGAGAACGTGCAAGAGGTGCTCTGAACATCCCCGGTTATCGTCCCGCAGGTATCTTCTCAGCAGGTACTGCACAGCGTCTGGTTAATATGGAAGGCTATATGCCCGGCCGTGAAGTTGTTATCCTCGGTTCCGGTGATATCGGTCTGATCATGGCAAGACGTATGACTCTGGAAGGTGCAAAGGTTAAAGTTGTTGCAGAACTGATGCCTTATTCCGGTGGTCTGAAGAGAAATATTGTACAGTGTCTGGATGACTTCGGCATTCCGCTGAAGCTTAGCCATACCGTTGTTGATATCGAAGGTAAGGAACGTGTGGAAGGTATCACCATCGCTGAAGTGGATGGCAGAGGCAAGCCGATCCCCGGAACAGAAGAACATTATACCTGTGATACCCTGCTGTTATCCTGTGGCCTGATTCCTGAAAACGAACTGTCCAGAAGTGCAGGCGTTGAAATGAGTCCCATCACATCCGGTCCTCTGGTAAATGAAAGCCTGGAAACTAACATTGAAGGTGTATTTGCCTGCGGTAATGTACTGCACGTACATGACCTGGTTGACTTCGTATCCGAAGAAGCAGCAGCAGCAGGCCGCAATGCGGTTAAGTACATCAATCAGCTGGCAGAAGGCGGCAAATCAGAAGCAGGACACGAAGTAAAGATCGTACCTGTAGACGGCGTACGTTATACCGTTCCTGTAACGGTAAATCCCGATCGTATGGATGATACGATGATTGTTCGTTTCCGTGTGGGTAATGTTTTCCAGAACCGCTATGTGGCAGTATATCTGGATGAGGAACGGATCTACCACAAGAAACGTGCCATCATGGCTCCCGGCGAAATGGAATCCGTTAAACTGGAGAAGGAAGTTCTGAAGAAATATCCGGATCTGAAAACCATCACAATCAAACTGGAGGAGAAATAAGCGATTATGAAGAGAGAATTAATTTGTATCGGCTGCCCCATGGGCTGTCCTCTGACAGTAGAGATGGAAGGCAACGAAGTAAAAAGCGTAACAGGAAACACCTGCAAACGCGGTGACGTGTATGCAAGAAAAGAAGTGACCAATCCCACACGTATCGTTACATCCACAGTACGTGTAACGGGCAGTGCGCTGACACATATGGTATCGGTAAAGACCAGAGAAGATATTCCGAAGGACAAGATCTTTGCATGTGTGGAAGCAATCAAGGATATTACGGTACAGGCACCGGTACATATCGGGGATGTAATTCTTGCCAATGTGGCAGGAACCGGTGTGGATATCATTGCCACAAAGAATGCATAATAAGTATAACGTTTAGGTAAACAGGGAGGGACTGTCGCACTAATTTCATTTAGTGTGCGGTCCCTTTTTTATGTGAACGGCAATGCTTTTTCCTGCGGCGGAAAGGAATTGCAAATCAGAGAGCAATACGGTAAAATGATAATAAAATCGTATGAAAACGGAGAAATAAAGGAGTATAGCAAAATGGATTTTTTAACAAAGGACAATATTGAACTGGGAAAGGGAACGGAAACACGTACGGTGGGCGATGTGATTGCCGGTCTTCCGAAAGAGGTTCATCCACTGGTAAAGAAAGCATATGAGTATGAACAGAATGGGGATTATGAAAATCTGACAAAGGTATGTCAGGAAATACTGAAAGCAGAACCTACATCCAAAGACATTCAGATGCTGCTGGGAAAAAGCTATTTTGAACAGGATGTTATGCCCATGGCACAGATTACCTTCTGGGATGTGACAGAAGCCTGGCCGGATGATGAAGAATCCAGACTGTATCTGGCACTTTCTTTCTATGCACAGGAAAATTATAAAAAGGCTGTGGAAAATTTTGAAATTCTGCATAGCCGTCCGAACTATCGTCCGGATTTTCTGAATGCATATGCCGATTCCCTGATGAAACTGGACTGCAAAGAAAAAGCAGCTGAAATTATGCGGGAAGAGATTCTGGCATGGGAAAAGGGAACCTTCCCCATCGGCGGTGAAATGTTAGACCGGGTATTCCGGAATCTGCTGGAACATGATATCAAGGAAGATCCGGGCAAACTGGCAGAAGATATGAAGATGTATTATCGTTATCTGGCTCATATTGATATGGATGATGAAGGTCAGAGAAAAGTGGCAGCTGCTCTGGTTTTCTTCTGTGAACATCTGACAAAAAAATGGTATCGTCCTTATTTTGCTGAACTGCTGGAATATATCACTGCCTGCGGTTTTCTGAAAGAAGAGAATTATGTGAAGACGCTGGAGTCCGCATATGCATCCATGGAATCCTATCTGTTCCATGAAGATCATCAGATAAATGCTCTTCTGGAAGGCTATCTGACAGCATTTTTTGACCGTACATTTTCAGCTGATCTTTCACAGAAAGAAAAAGACAACATCGATGCGGCGATTCTGAATTATGAATGGTATGTGTGTCAGTATTATGAAGATCACAAGGATGAATTCATGTATATCCGGAAAACATATCCTCATTCATGGGCTTTAGTCAGGGATTCCATGGATGAAATCATGGCAAATCCTGCTGTTGTTGCAAAGAAAACGGTGGAAGCCCTTCAGAAGTATACCCAGGGCATGTCAAAGACACAGCTGGAACAGGCCCTGACGGTGGCTTATAAAGATGTAACCCGGTCCAGTAAAGCACCGGTATATATTTCAGAAGGAAATAATTCCTATAAACGAATGCAGCCCAAGGTGGGACGAAATGATCCCTGTCCCTGCGGATCCGGAAAGAAATATAAAAAATGCTGCGGAAAATAAAAGAAACGGCTGCCGGTTTTACCCGGCAGCCGTTTTTGAACGTATTCTGAAAAAAACGACTTATGAAATCCGCTCAGAAATTTCCTTTGTGATCTTCGCGATAAATTCATCCAGAGTCATGTTGGTGGATTCTGCTGTGTCACGGTTACGTACGGTAATGGTATTGGTTTCCACTTCCTTGGCACCCAGAACCAGCATATAAGGCACACGGCCCACCTGCTGTGCTTCACGGATCTTGTAACCGATCTTTTCATCACGTGTATCCAGTTCGGTACGGATCTTGGCAGCACGCAAAGCTTCATATACTTTGGTAGCGTATTCATTGGACTTTTCGGATACGGGCATAACCTTAACCTGTACGGGAGCCAGCCATGCGGGGAATTTACCTGCATAGTGTTCGGTTACGATACCAATGAAACGTTCAATGGAACCAAAGCATACACGGTGAATCATGATGGGGCGCTGTTTCTGACCGTTTTCATCGGTGTATTCCAGATTGAAGTTCAGAGGCATCTGGAAGTCAAGCTGGATGGTACCGCACTGCCATGTTCTGCCCAGACAGTCTTCCAGATGGAAGTCGATTTTGGGACCGTAGAATGCGCCGTCACCTTCATTGATGATATAAGGCAGGCCCAGCTGTTCCAGAGCACCCTTCAGGCCGTTGGTAGCTGCTTCCCAGTCTTCATCGGAACCCATGGAATCTTCCGGTCTGGTGGACAGTTCGATGAAATATTTGAAACCGAATTTTTCATATACTTCGTTGATCAGATGGACAACGTTCATGATTTCGTTGGTGATCTGGTCTTTGCGCATGAAGATATGGGCATCGTCCTGTGTGAAGCAGCGAACTCGGAACAGACCATGAAGGGCACCCTTCATTTCATGTCTGTGTACAATACCCAGTTCACCGACTCTCATGGGCAGTTCACGATAGGAATGGGGCTGGCTTGCATAAACCATAACACCGCCGGGGCAGTTCATGGGCTTGATGCAGTAATCTTCTTCATCAATTTTGGTGCTGTACATGTTGTCCTTGTAGTGATCCCAGTGACCGCTGGTTTCCCACAGACGGCGGTTCATGATCAGAGGAGTTGATACTTCCACATAGTTTTCTCTGGTGTGGATATCTCTCCAGTAATCGATCAGGGCATTCTTCAGAGCCATACCTTTGGGAAGGATGAAGGGGAATCCGGGGCCTTCGTCACAGATCATGAACAGTCCCATTTCCTTTCCGATCTTACGATGATCACGCTTTGCAGCCTCCTCCAGAAGCTTCATATGTGCTTCCAGTTCATCCTTTGTGGCAAATGCGGTACCATTGATACGGGTCAGCATCTTGTTGTTCTTGTCACCCTTCCAGTATGCACCGGACTGCTGTGTGATCTTGAATGCCTTCAGGGCCTTAGTGTAGCACAGATGCGGTCCAAGACACATGTCAATGTATTCACCCTGCTGATAGAAGCTGAGGGTTGCATCTTCTCCCAGATCATCAATGTGCTCTAATTTATAGACTTCATTGCGTTCCTGCATCAGTTTCTTTGCTTCTTCTCTGGGAAGTACAAAGGACTTGATGGGAAGATTTTCCTTGCAGATCTTCTTCATCTCTTTTTCGATATTGGCCAGATCTTCATCGGATAACTTGGTATCGCCCAGATCCACATCATAATAAAAACCATTGTCGGTGGCAGGTCCGTATGCAAAATCTGCATGGGGGTACAGACGTTTGATTGCCTGTGCCATGATATGAGCAGCTGTGTGGCGGATGACATGCAGCTCTTCTTCGGGAGCACATTCGCCGACGGTTCCGTCATTAAACATTACTTTCATGGTAAAATCTCCTTCTGCAAAATAATATGATGAAGGTGCCGGATTCATCTGACACCCGGATATGAATGGATGCAACCGATGCAAAAAGAAAAGCACCGCTGAACGACAGATATCGTTCAAGGGTGCATATACACGGTTCCACCTTGATTTTCACTCAAAATCCCGTAACGAGGGAAAGACGGTATTACTTGCTTTCTCGTAATACGGCAAAAGAGAGGGTACCTGTTCCGCAGACTGTATGATGCTCGCAGCCATGGCACCATTCTCTGAAACAGCCCGTATACGGTAAGGCTTCTCTTTTATAGCCTTAGCCATTAGTATACGCTTACAGATGGAAAATGTCAAATGTAAATTTCAAGGATGGCTCCGCACAGCCGCACTTCTGCAGTTATTCATAATACCCTGGCTGAATCGCTGCATGACAAAGTACAATGAAATATGGTATACTGGCTTCGGAAAAATCTGTCTGTCCGGTTACGGACGAATACAGTATGTGGAAAAGAGGATATGGATATGAAGATGATTTCGTGGAATGTAAATGGCCTTCGTGCCTGTGTTACCAAAGGCTTTCTGGATTTTTTTAAGGAAATAGATGCAGACATTTTCTGTATTCAGGAAAGTAAACTGCAGGAAGGACAGATTGATCTGGATCTGCCCGGTTATTACCAGTATTGGAATTATGCGGAGAAAAAGGGATATTCAGGAACTGCCATTTTTACAAAGCAGGAGCCCCTTTCGGTCCGTTACGGTATGGGGATCGAAGAACATGATAAAGAAGGGCGTCTGATTACAGCAGAGTATGAAGAATTCTTTCTGGTTACCTGCTATACTCCCAATTCACAGGATGGATTAAAACGACTGGATTATCGTATGCAGTGGGAAGATGATTTCCGTGCGTATCTGAAGAAACTGGAAGAAACCAAACCAGTCATTTTCTGTGGAGATCTGAACGTGGCCTATGCGGAAATCGATTTAAAGAATCCCAAAACCAATCGAAAAAATGCCGGTTTCTCAGATGAAGAAAGGGCAAAATTCGGGGAACTGAAAGCGGCAGGATTTATTGATACCTTCCGCTATTTCTATCCGGACAAAGAGGGAATCTATTCCTGGTGGAGTTACCGGTTCAGCGCCCGCAAGAAGAATGCAGGCTGGCGTATTGATTATTTCTGCGTGTCGGAAAGTCTGAAGGATCGTCTGGTGGATGCGGAAATCCTGACCGATATTATGGGTTCGGATCACTGTCCGGTTATGCTGACTATAAAGTAAAATTTTCCTGTGGGAAAAGTCCATGTTGAACCATGTGACAGATGGAGGATGAGAATATGATATCTGAAATGGCAGGGAGAGGGAGAAACGGGATTTCCGGAATGACATTAAAAATCATAGCACTGCTTCTGATGTTCATAGATCACGCTGCCCTGATTTTTTTTGCCGGAACCATCTGGTATCTTCCCGGTCGGATTCTTGGCCGGATTTCCTTTCCCATTTTCTGTTTTCTGATTGTGGAAGGATATTGCCATACCCGCAGTGTACAAAGGTATGCAGGCAGATTATTTCTGTTTGCCCTGATTTCCGAGATTCCATTTGATTATGCTTTTTTCGGAAGAATTGTCTATATGGGGTATCAGAATGTGTTTTTTACACTGTTTCTGGGACTTTTGGCACTGGCATGCTATGATGTGGCAGCAGGGTGGGGAATCCGGGGAGATGAAAGGTGGATGGAGCTTTCCCTGAACCGGAAAGTGATTTACAGTGCAGCTGCAAAGGGAATGATTATCCTGATTCTGCTTGCCGCCTGGTTTTTCCATACAGATTACAATGCCTTTGGTGTTGTGCTG
>JALETI010000217.1 GCA_022781515.1 Lachnospiraceae bacterium | reverse complement strand
TCAGGGATATTGACAGATAAATTTGACGAATATATAATAAGGTCTGTAAGGCACAGACAGAAAGGTGCGTATAAATTTGTCTGGTCTTATGTTTTCCTGAATGTTATGCGTGAAACAATCTCAGGAAATCCTCCTTTGTATTTCTTAAATCTCCTTTGAAAGCCATACCCTTAAAAAACCTAGATGCAGATGGGTTTTTGAGGATATGGCTTTTACCTTGAAATATATAAATGCATTACGGATGATATTGTAACAGACGAGGTCATAATTACAGATAATCAAATTCAGCACATAAAGGACAGACATCCTGATGCATAAAAAACTTGAATTTCCACAGAAAATGATTATAATATGTAACATACACAGGGGAGCTTGTATGACAGGCTGAGAGGATGGTATGACCATCGACCCATAACCTGATGCGGGTAATGCCGCCGTAGGAAGTTGTGACAGATTCTTTCGGAGGTGCCTTAACAGGTATCTCCTTTTTTATTGAAAGGAAGTGATGACGGCATCCACGGTCAGTCCGTGGCGGACGAGGGGGAGCGCCCTATGTCTCGTAAAACAGCGATGGGAAGCCGTGTTCCGGCGTGAGAGGAAACCATTCAGTTTCGACCGACCTTCCGGGTATCAGGATACCCGTACCTTTTTATTGGGGAAGTGACGCTGTTTTATGCCGTTCCTCAATATTGAGAAATCCGTTTGTATTATGAGGTCAGATTTTTCTGACCCTGACATTATACAATGGAGGTAAAAATCACCGAATAGTCGAAAAAAGGAGGTACCATATGGTTAAGGTAAATGGAGAATTTCTGCCTGTTGAAGGAAAAACACTGGCAGAATATCTTGAAACAACTCATTTTGATCCCTTGCGAATTGCCGTTGAACGGAATGGAGAGATTGTTCCAAAAGCAGCATATAAAGAAGTCGTTCTGGAGGATGGAGATTCTCTGGAAGTGGTCAGTTTTGTCGGAGGAGGCTGATGCGATGCTTCCTTCCAAAGAAGAATGGCTGCGGGCATTAACGGAAAGGCATGGCGAGCATCTGCAGGAAAAACTGCTGCACACAACAGTGGCAGTCTGCGGATTGGGAGGTCTCGGCTCCCATATTGCCATCTGTCTTGCAAGGGCTGGAATCGGAAAACTGATTCTGATTGATTTCGATCAGGTAGATCTTACCAATTTGCACAGACAGCAATATAAAGCCGCACAGATTGGCATGATGAAATGCGATGCCCTTGCGGAAAATCTTTCCGAAATTTCCCCCTATACAGAAATTGAAATACACAATGTGAAAATTACAAAAAATAATATGAGCGAACTCCTGCAGGATGCGGACATTATCTGTGAAGCATTTGACCGTGCGGAGGAAAAGGCAATGCTGGTGGATGGCATTTTTGAAAGGATGCCGGAGAAATATCTTGTTGCCGGTTCCGGCATGGCAGGGCTTGGCTCAGCAAATACGATCAAAACAAGAAAAATCACCTCGCATTTTGTTTTGTGCGGTGATGAAGCCAGCGATGTATCAGACGGAATCGGTCTGGTCTCATCAAGAGTGATGCTGTGTGCGGCACATCAGGCCCATGCAGTGATTCGAATCATTGCTGGTGAAACAAATATTTAATGAAAAAAGTTTAACGAAAAGAAAGCAGGATAATGATATGACAGACAAATTAGTAATTGGCGGACATGAATTTCATTCCCGTTTTATTCTGGGCTCCGGTAAATATTCTCTGAATCTGATTGAATCTGCGGTACGGGATGCCGGTGCAGAGATTATTACGCTGGCAGTTCGCCGTGCCAATACAAAAGACCAGGAAAACATTCTTGATTTTATTCCCGAAGGGGTAACACTGCTTCCGAATACCTCCGGTGCAAGAACAGCAGAAGAAGCCGTTCGTATTGCCAGACTTGCCCGTGAACTGGGCTGCGGTGATTTTGTAAAAGTAGAAATCATGCGTGATACCAAATATCTGCTGCCGGATAACAATGAAACCATCAGGGCAACTGAAATTCTGGCAAAGGAAGGATTTGTGGTTATGCCTTACATGTATCCGGATTTAAATGCAGCCCGTGATCTTGTCAATGCAGGTGCTGCAACGATTATGCCGCTGGCATCCCCCATTGGTTCCAACAAGGGCCTTGCTACAAAAGAATTCATCCAGATTCTGATCGATGAAATTGACCTGCCGATTATTGTGGATGCAGGTATCGGAAGACCTTCCCAGGCCTGTGAAGCCATGGAAATGGGTGCTGCGGCAATTATGGCAAATACCGCTCTGGCAACGGCCGGAGATCTGCCATTGATGGCATCTGCATTCAGACAGGCCATTGAAGCAGGCAGAAAAGCATACCTGTCCGGTCTTGGACGTGTTCTTACCCGTGGTGCTTCTGCGTCAGATCCGCTGACCGGTTTCCTGCATGATTAAAGGAGGCAGACGATGGAAAATCAATTTCTTGTGGATTCTGAATATCTGTCACCCAAAGCGCTTGCCAGAAAGCATCAGCTGGAAAACGATCCTTCCTCCCGGAAAAGCCACATGGAATATCTGCCCGGAATGGAACAGATTGAATCGGATATCCGTGAAAAGGTTATTTCCCAGATGCAGGAATATGAACCGGAAAATTATACAGCCAAAGATGTAAAGGCAGCGCTGGAGCACGATACCTGCAGTATTGAAGATTTCAAAGCTCTGCTTTCACCTGCCGCTGCACCGTTTCTGGAACAAATGGCGCAAAAAGCCCGTTATGAAACCAGTAAGCACTTTGGAAATACCGTGTACATGTTCACACCGCTGTATATCGCCAATTATTGCGAGAATTACTGTGTATATTGCGGTTTTAACTGCTATAACCATATTAAACGCATGAAACTTTCCATGGAGCAGATTGAGAAAGAAATGAAAATCATCGCAGACAGCGGGATGGAAGAAATTCTGATTCTGACCGGGGAGAGCCGTTCACAAAGCGATGTCACCTATATTGGTGAAGCATGTAAACTGGCCAGAAAATACTTCCGTATGGTCGGTCTGGAAATATATCCGGTCAACACAGATGAATACTGTTATCTTCATGAATGTGGAGCGGATTATGTCACTGTATTTCAGGAAACATACGATGCAGACAAGTATGAAACCCTGCATCTGCTTGGTCATAAACGTGTGTGGCCCTATCGTTTCGATGCACAGGAAAGAGCCCTTCGAGGCGGCATGCGCGGTGTGGCATTTTCCGCACTGCTGGGTCTTTCCGATTATCGAAAGGATGCTCTGGCAACGGCACTTCATGTGTATTATCTGCAGAGAAAATATCCATATGCAGAAATGTCCCTTTCCTGTCCGCGACTCAGACCCATTGTCAATAATGATAAAATCAATCCTCTGGATGTAGGAGAAAAGCAGCTCTGCCAGATCATCTGTGCATACCGTATTTTCCTGCCCTTTGCGGGAATCACGGTTTCTTCCAGGGAAAGCGCCAGTTTCCGTAACGGCATCGTGAAGATAGCCGCAACAAAAGTATCTGCCGGTGTTTCGACAGGTATCGGAGATCATGAAAGCAAGTATACCGGAAAGGAGACAGGGGACGAAGAAGGAGACGAACAGTTCGAAATCTGTGATGACCGCAGTTTTGACAAAATGTATAAAGATATTGCAGAAGAAGGTCTCCAGCCCGTTCTCAATGATTATCTCTATGTCTGATATTCTGTGCATTACCAATCGAAAACTCTGCAAAGGTGATTTTCTGAACCGCATACAGGAAATTGCAGCCTGTCATCCTTCTGCCATTGTGCTGAGGGAAAAGGATTTGCCGGAAGCAGAGTATAAAGAACTGGCATCAAAGGTAATTTCCATCTGCAGAGAGCATCAGATACCGTGCATTTTACATAATTATTATGAAACAGCTGCGGAGCTTGGGGTGAAATCCATCCATCTGCCTCTCGGAGTTCTGCGTGGAATGAATGAAGAACAGAAAGCAGTATTTACGGAAATAGGATCTTCCTGTCATTCCGTGGAAGATGCCCTGGAAGCCGTTCGTCTTGGCTGTACCTATATTATGGCAGGCCATATTTTTGATACAGACTGCAAAAAAGGACTCCCCGGAAGGGGGCTGGAGTTTCTCCGGGAAGTCTGTGCATCGATTTCCATCCCTGTTTATGGAATTGGAGGGATTGCTGCTGAGAATGCAAAATCGGTGCTGGAAACAGGGGCAAAGGGTATCTGCATCATGAGCGGTATGATGCAATGTGAAGACGTCTGTTCCGATTTCAGAAAACTGGAAGAGGCACTTGCTATTTAGGAAAGGCATTTTCTATTTTACTGATATCGATTTTTCCATAATCAGAAGCATCATCGTCTGAAAACAGTTCGGCGATGGTGCTTTTCATATATGGTTTAAAGCAAGGATTTTTGACAGGGCTGCTCCATTTACAAGATTCAAATAGATCTGTGTAATCAGCAGGGCAATAAAATAACATGTCATACCGTAAAACGGAACAAGAAAAACCGTAATGGCAAGTCGGATCAGATAGGCACTGAATTGTGTCCAAAATGTCTGAGCTGTCCGTCCCAGACCATGAAGGATACTGACGATAATGCCATTGGAGTAAATAAACGGACAGAGCCAGGACAATGTTTTCAGATATTCTCCTGTTCGGGTGCCGGGAAAACAGAGTTGACCGATCTCTATGCCGAAACAGAGAAATAGAAGCCAGAACAAAAGACCGGTAAAAAATGCGGCAAAAATGGAAAGAACAGAGGCTTTTCGGATATGGGCATAACGCTTTTCATTCCATGCCTGAGCAATGTCCGGCAGCAGCAGCAGGGAAAAAGAACCGGTCAATGCTGTGGGAAAATAAATGAAGTTCATTGCCATACCTGTTAAGGTACCATATAAGGATAAAGCCAGACTTTCCGACAGACCGAAAAGAATCAATCGGCTGGGTATCATAACGGCTTCAATACTCTGCAGGAAACTGAGCGATAACCGGTTGGCTGCCAGAGGCCATGTCAGGCGATACAGATTCCGCAGATATTCTGAATCTGCATGAAAAGATCGTGTTCTCCATTTAAAGGCAGAAATATTTTTTTTCCTGATCTGTCTGCAGAAAAACATGAAAGAAGAGAATAAAAAAGCTGCCAGCTCTCCTGCCGCCAGTGCCAGACAGACGTGAATAACAGAAAAATCAACCTGGGACTGAACCAGAAAGAAAACAAACAGCATGCGGATGGTTTGTTCCAGTATGTTGGAAAATGCCGGAACCGAGGCATTCTGTATTCCGTAATACCATCCGGATATACAACTGTGAACAGCACTCAATGGGATGCAGATGGCAATATAGGGAAGCAGTTGGGTACAGCGTTCATTGAGCAGAAAAAAAATTGCAATCTGTGAGCGAAACAACAGAATCAGGATTCCTTCTGCAATTGCGATAATAAACGAGATCAGGAAAGCGGTGAGAAAATACATTCTGGCTTTTTCCGGTTTATTCAGAGCATGCTCTGCCGTGAATTTTGAAATGGCTGTCTGAAACGGGCTGCCGCAAAGGGCCAGACAGATGGAAAAAACAGGAAAAACCAGCTGATAGATTCCCAGCTCTTCCGGGCCGATCAGATTTCCGAGCCAGACACGATAGACAAATCCCAGCAGACGGGTTATGATGCCGGCAATGCACAGATAAAAAGTTCCTGTGATGATGGGAGATGATTTTAACTTCATAAGCGTCTCCGAAAATCTGTTAACCTATCATATGAAAAAAAAGAAAGAGATATGCTTCATGGATTGACATAAAAACCAGAGAATGATATAATCTTTCTCTGTGGATGGAGACGTATCGAAGTGGCCATAACGAGAACGACTCGAAATCGTTTTGTCCGTTTGCCCGGGCACGAGGGTTCGAATCCCTCCGTCTCCGTTTGACAGGCTGCAGAAATGCAGCCTTTTTCGTTTTCCGGGAAAGATACATTTTCCTCGGAAAGTAAATGTTCTGCAAGCATTAATTTGAATTCCATAATTTCACCGGACGTGGATTGAAACAAAATATGAAAAAAGAAGGAGACGAAAATGAGCAGAATCAGTACCGTGGAACGCAATACCAAAGAAACAAAAATAGCACTGACACTGGATATCGATGGAAGCGGAAAAGCAGATCTTCATACCGGGATCGGCTTTTTTGACCATATGCTGGATGGATTTACCCGCCATGGATTATTTGATATGGAGCTGCAGGTCGATGGAGATCTGGAAGTGGATTCTCATCATACCATTGAAGACACCGGAATTGTGCTTGGAACTGCCATTAAGGAAGCGGTAGGAGATAAGAAAGGAATCAAACGCTATGGTTATTCACTGCTTCCAATGGATGAAACACTGGTGATGTGTGCCATTGATCTTTCCGGAAGACCCTACCTTTGCTGGGATGCAGAGTTTACTGCTGATCGATGCGGTGACATGGATACGGAAATGGCAAAAGAATTCTTCTATGCCATTTCTTATGCCGGTGCGATGAATCTTCATATGAAAGTGATGTACGGCAGCAATAACCATCATATCATGGAAGCAATGTTCAAGGCATTTGCAAAGGCATTGGATATGGCGACCATGTATGATGAACGGATTTCAGATGTCCTTTCAACCAAAGGAAGTCTGTAATGGAGATAGGCAGATGAATCATACAGGTGATAATTTATTATATGAAACAATTCTTCAGATGAATGGATGCAGTCCCGAAGATGTTGGACAGTATCTGACATTTGAAAGTAAAAAACAGATAATTCAGGAACTGCTGGATGAATGCGGAACTGCGAATCCGGAACTCAACAGGAGAATGGGGCTGCTCCGTCTGATCCTTGATCGAAAGCAGAAACTTCAGTTTTATCTGGTTGAGCAGGAGGATCATACCTGGGGACTTCCGTCCGGATGTGATCTGAACAACCCGGATTCCTTTGAAACCCTTATGCTGTTTGATGAGCTGGCAGGTGTTCTGGATGAAATTGCCATGCAGGCATTGCAGCAGAACAGCAGTGTGGAACTGG
>JALETI010000207.1 GCA_022781515.1 Lachnospiraceae bacterium | reverse complement strand
AAATATATGAATCAAGTTGATTATAACAGAAAAACAGTTCACCCAACAGGTGAAACAACAAAATATAGAAATAGTGCTGTAACCATTGCAATCACAAGGATTTTAGAGAATCATGAAGTTTGAACTTCACGGATTCAGGTTTGAGTTATTGAGCGAGGGAAATGATTCTTTTATAACCTCATTGAGGTATTTTACTTTTTTGAATAATGGTTCTTTTTCTTTCCACCAACAGCTGTCGGTCAGAAGACCGTCGCATATTTCTTCGAAGCAGGTCGCCCGGTCCTCCAGGATGTTGCTCATTCCATAATCACAGGCGAAGTAATCCTGCCAGAAGCTGTGATTTTCGTCATAGTATAATGACGAATAATCTTCAGTGTATTCAAATTGCGGTGGGTTGAGCTTTACCCAATTTTCGTCAATTGTTTGCTCGTAGTCCCAGATGCGGTATTCCATTGCGTGCATAAGCTCGTGGAAAAATGTTTTCTGGTTGAGTCCGGAACAGGAGTATACAATAAGCAGTATGTCTATATTGTCTGTTTCCTCGCAGCAGATATTGCCTGCAAATGCACTGATTTTCTTTTCCGGAAAATCTCCGACCAGATAGATTCTGAGTTCCTCAAAGTTCATGGAAAGGGGCTGATGGATATCGGCACAGAGAAGCTCCGTGTAGAACTGTTCCGGCAAAATGGCAATGTATTGCTCCAGTTCGAGTATAGACAGGTAAAATTCGATCGGTTTCAAGTCATTGTTTACTTCGTAATCCGACCTGAGATAGGTTATGTCGGAGGCATATTCCAATCGGATCCCATAATTGTCCGACACTCTTTTAATGGCTTCATCTGTTTTTTCGGAAATTTTATTGTTTGTAACTGATTCGCAGAAGTCGTTGGCAAATGGGGTATTTTTGGGATTCAGGTTGTAGTTCCATACGTAAATTTTATCCAGTCTGCCGTCCTCTTTGACTGTGACCATGGTCGCACATTCTCCATTTATCTTTGAAGATTGGACATTATTTGCGTTCTGATCATTGGGAATGGTTATGCTGTTTATTTCTGTACTGCTGTCAAAATCCAATATTCTTACAACACTTTCGTAATCGTCGGTCTTGTTGCAGGAGTTGTCGATGATGAGTATTTTGTGTTTGTCGGCGCATTCGTAGTTGTAATAGATGTTACTTTTTAATAGGAAGAGTTTGTCGGGCTCGTCGTAAAATACCAATGCCTGATTTTTTTTGTAGCTGTCTGAAATGGCAAAGACATCAAGACAGTTAAACTTGTCAGGGTCTATGGATTGAATATCTTTTGCTTTGTCGTAGTTTTTCCTGAAGTTGTAAGTTGCGGTTTTGGAGTTTTTCAGTTCAAAGTCATAGTTGATCACTTCGTCATTTTCCCTGTTAAAAAGCGAAAATCCTTCGTCGGTGAGGAGTACCTCGTAGTCGTAGTTTTCTTTGCATACAAACTGCGTTTTCCCTGTTTCTCTGTTCTTTTTGTTGTCGAAAACGGAAAGATAGCAGGGAATCTCATCTGCCGATCCGTTTGCCTCCTCGTTCCATTCCTCATTGTGGTCCATGTAGAATAATACGGAGTATTTCTCGTTGCTGTCACAGCTTATGATGCTGACATCACCGAGAGAGGAGGTGTCAAGGGTCGTGAATTCCACGGAAGGAGAGAGTATTCCGCAAGTGCAAAGGGTAATTATGAAAGCACTCAGAAAGGAAAGTGATAGAATGATTTTTGTATTTTTCATGTATTCACCTGTTTTTCTAAAATGATATATATTGTTCCTCATGTATTTACTAAATGCATTATATTAGTATGGTTTATACTATGTTAATAGTATCATGGATTTTTAGTCTTATCAATAGAGGATCCGACTGCGTCTGTCACTATTTTAGACATTCCAGCTGAAATGGAAATTGACAGTTGAATGAATACTGTATATATTTATTGTATTTTTTAGCAGCATTATCAGGGAACAGGAAGGGAGTTTTGGAAATGATATGGTTCATTTATTTGCTTGCGGGAGCGGGCGCTGGGATTGTGACAGGTCTTGCTGGTCTGTCTGCTGCTGTTGTGATCACTCCGTTATTGGTTGGTATATGTGGATGGGATAGTTATGATGCAGTTACCGTTGCACTTGCAGCGGATGTGCTGGCCAGTATGCTGACTGCACGTACCTATCAGAAAAATAAAAATATTGATGTGCGCCGGGGATTGATGGTAGGGATTACGGCGTTGATCGGAACGACAATCGGAAGTTACTGCGGCTATCTTTTTAACCAGGCACAGCCTGACGGACTGGGCATGATTGCCATGCTTACAACGATATTTTTGGGGATTAAATTTCTGATTCGACCTGTAAGTGGGGGTGCGTCAGCAGATGGATTTGAAGAAGGAAGCAGGGCAGCGGCCAAAACAGTATTGGCAATGGCATGCGGACTAGGTATTGGATGGGTCTGCGGTTTTACCGGCAGTGGCGGAGGCATTCTGATGCTCACAGTATTTACCATTGTACTGGGATATAATCTGAAAGTTGCTGTTGGTACAAGCACAATGATCATGACCTTTGTAGCTTTTGTTGGTGCGGTAAGTCATTTTCTGATGGGAGCGCAGATCCATCTGCTGCCAATGACCATTATCGTTCTGATCTGCCTTCTGGGAGCAGTTACAGCTGCGAAATTTGCCAACAAATGTGAGATTGTCAGGCTGAATCATATAATTGGTATTGTACTGTTTTTGCTGGGCACTTTTACAATTGTGATGAAATTTGTTGTGTGACCGTGAGATAAGTGGTTAATAATATCGAAAAGACCATAAGGAGAGTAAAGCGAACAAGGTCGGAGATACTTTCCTTATGGTCTTTTTGTTTTGTGAAATATGTCGAATAATTTGAATGGACATATATATGTCCGTTGCTGTTGTTATACTGAAAGAGAAAAAGATTTCTACTCCTCATTCAATATCTATTATGGTGTATTTCCTGGTATATCAATCATAGTTCATTGAAGGTGCCACGACACGGGTAGAAACCTTATTTGTATCAGAGAAAGGAGAAGTGTAACGGAATCGTTATCACAAATAAGAAGATGAATATTGTTAAAACAATGAAAAGTGAACCACGTACAATTATTGCAATTATCAATTTTTTGAGCTTTTTTCTTCCATGGATATCAGTTGATGTATCGGTCAGTGCATTTGGTGTAGGATTTGACTCGTCAACAAGTATTACCGGTTTTGGTATGATTTCCTATTCCATGTTTGGATTTTTATTCTATGTTACTCCGGTAATTATGTTAGCCATACCCTTCATTGACAGCCTGAAAAAATATGAAAAATACATCTATCTGATTTTACCGATCTGGTCAGTTATTGCCATGTTTATTACCAGTGCTCTTCTGGCATCGGCATGTATGGAAACATCAGGCCTTTTAGACGGATCCACAAAGATTCCGAAATTAATCGGATTCTGGATTGCGTTTGCCTGCAATGTTCTGATTATTGGATATACCCTGGTAAAAGATTACAATATCCGGACTGCAAGTGATCTGGAGGAAAATATCAAAAATATTAATGTGGAGAGTATTTCCAATGTGGCCCGGGAACTTGGTTCATCCATACAGGCAACTGCTTCAGTTGAATGCAGTCAATGTGGTTTCAAAATGCCGCGCGGGAAAAAGTTCTGCTCCAATTGTGGTGCGCAGCTTGTGGAAGAACCGAAAATGATTTCCAAATACAAATGTTCGAAGTGTGGGAAAAAATCAAATGCAAAAACCAATTTCTGTCCGGATTGCGGTGGAGTGATTGTCAGCTATGCAGCTGTAACTACATGCAGGAACTGTGGTGAAAAGCTTCTGGAAAATGCTGCTTTCTGTGCTTCCTGCGGAACGAAAGTAGAGGAGGAGACAGAATAAAATGAAATGGTGCGGAGAATGTGGTGCACAGCTGGAAGATCATCAGGTATACTGTTCTGAATGCGGTGCCAGACAAGTGGGCGCAGAGAAAGAAAATAATCCGGAAAATACAGTAAACAGACCACCCGTAAGACGGAAAAAAGGAAATATGATTCCGGCGCTGACAATTCTGATCATTGGAATGAGTGTAATCATCGGTATGATTTTCCTGCAAAAACAAAATGCAGTTTCTTTTGGGAACCAGGATAGCCAGGGAAGCAAAGAAGAAATGGCAGCAGTGGAGGGAACAGGTACACCTGAAGAATCTTCCAAAGCTGATGCTGAGAACGAAACCCCAAAGAATACAGAAGGTGAAAGCAAAACCGATGAGGAGTCCAACAAAGAACCGGAATCCATGACCAATACGGAAAAGGCAACTGAAAATGCAGAATCCTTAAAAAGGAAAGAAGAAGCCAAAAAGGAAAATGAAAAGAAACTCTCGAAGTATGATTTTATACTGAAATACAGCACCGAGTACTTTTGTCTGGATCCAGACGTAAATGCATTGATTACTGTAACACCCGTATCGGAAAACAGTTTAAAAATTGATATTGTATTTCCGGATAGCTATGAGTTTGAATACTATGGAACGGTTATAGACAGGACTTCCGTTGATTTTACACTGGATGCAGGTGAAACAATCCATATGATCTGGTCCGATGAATATAATTTTGAAGTATATCCGGAAGATGGATTTGAAGACGAATCGATCCAGCTGGTTAGAATTTTATGTACAGCATTGAATTATCAAAAATACAACATTAACGCAGGTTGATTTGAGAAATACACTCTGTTGTATAGAAATAGGACTGAAGAAAAATATTTTCACACAGCGGATGTACAGGATCCATGTTTTTTCTGGCTTGATAACGAACAGAAACCAAGAAAAACGGACGTATTTACAGGGAATCGGCAAAAGCGCATCAACCGTGAGCCGATTCCCTTCCATCATCCGGATTTTTTGCTGACAGATTCTCTATACAAATCTTCTATAGAATTTTCCATTGATATTGGCCTCTGAAAAAACAGAGAAAAATTTGCCCGGACATACATATGTCCGGCATTTTTGGTATAATAAGAAAAAATGACAGGTTTCTACCCCTCTGGCGGGATATATTCAATTAAATCTTCAATTTTGCAGTCAAGAGCATAACACAAGCGGGCTAAAACTGCCAGATCAACACGTCCTACTTTGTTGTCTCTGTAAGCCTTCAGCTGTGTTCTCTGCATTTCGGAACGAAATGCAAGCTTATTGACACTGATATTGTTTTTTTTCATTAATTCATCCAGCTTGATATGGATGGTTCCAAATTCAATATCTTTCATGGTGTACCTCCTAGTACATCAATCATAGTTTAAATAACGGTGTCTTGACATGGGTAGAAAGCTATAATAAAATATTATGAGTAAGAAAATACCCATAATAATCACCTTTTTCAAGATATGTCGAGAGATAAGCGGAATATCAGCGTTTCTTTAGAAGAAAGGTTTATTAACGGTATATGCAGATGGAATAAATGAAGCAGAATTGGAAGGATATTCTAGCTAGCGGTGAAATAATTAAAAAATTTTAATGATTTTCTTTGATACAATACATCGGACATATGATTGGGCGATTAAATAAGAATTTTGGAATTTTTTCCTGTATTTATGAGTAGCAAACCTAATGGAATACGGAAGATAAAAATGATACTGGAACAATTTTTATTTTGTATGCATAATAAGGAAATCCATATTGTTTCAAAATAGCATATCTTGAAATGATATGCAGTAAAAATACATTTCTAAAGGAGAAATAATAATGGCAGATTTTAAATTCAATGATGAGATACTCCAGAAAAAATATGACCTTAAGGTGCAGGAACTAAAAAAGATTGCAGATGAAAAGATAGATGATACTGCATATTTATGGGACGAAACTGTGAAGCGTTATGCGACTTCCATGGAAAGAGTGAAAAGAATACTGGAGACAGAGGGAATGAATGAGCAGGTAACCAGTAATTTAATCAAACATATGAGTGTGTTTTTGAAAAAGTGTTCTAATGCAGAATTTCATATAGCATTGGTAGGGGCAATTAAAGCAGGAAAGTCAACATTAATTAATGCATTATTAGGGTATGAATATGCTTCTACAAAAGTTACACCAGAAACAGCTGCATTAACAAAATTCCGGAGAGGTGATCGAAATTACGTTAAAGTATCTTTTTACAGGAAAAATGAGTGGGCAATATTGTATCAAAGTGCAGTAGATTCTAAGGCAACTGTTTTCCTAGAAGAATACTCTGCATTGCAGGCGGATCGGGAAAAAGATAAATGGTTGGGAAATACAGATCAAATGTTTGACTGTGAAGACACAGAAAAACTGGTTAAGGAAATAGAACGATGGACTTCTTCAAAATCTGCATGTCATTATTTTGTGAAGGAAGTAGAAGTAGGATTAAAAGATTTTGAATTGCCTGATGGAGTAGTACTTGTGGATACACCTGGCCTTGATGATGTCGTCGAATATCGTTCTAATATTACAAGAGAATATATTGATCGTGCAAATGCTGTGTTAGTGTGTGTTAAATCTGATTCATTAACGGGGCAAGAGATGGCAACTATTTACAGTGTATTTTCAAATACAAGATATAATCCTGAAAAGGTTTATATCATTGCAACTCAGCTTGATACCTTAAATAGACCGAGCGAGAACTGGAAAGAGCAGCAAAAAGAGTGGCTGAAATACTTAAAAGGTGCTGGAGCTTATGGTAGTCTGGAACTGGCAAAAAGAAATTTGATTCCGGTTTCTGCATATCTTTATACTCTTTTGAAAGAATACAATACATATGATGAAAACAGTGATAAAATGTTTGATTTGGAATCCATTTTATTAAAGTTAAGAATTAGGAATATCAATGAACACTTTCAGGAATTGCTGGATTTCACTAACATTGATTTACTAAAAACTAAAATTAATCGTGAGATTGTTTCCAATTACAAGAAATTGTTAATTGCGGATATTGCAGACGCGTTTACTACCTGTAGAGAAGAACTTCGTGAGACTCTTGGAAATATTAAAAATAATCAGAAGGAAATTATTCAAACCAGTAAAGGTGGTATTAAAGAAATAAAAAAGAAACAGGCAGAGTATGCTAAAAAATATCAGGAGGCCGAGGAAGATAAAAAAGAGATGGACGCATTGCTGAAGAGTCTCCAAATAGCAACCAGTAAAAGAGCAGATGATTTAGAAAAAGCAATCAAAGGATTAAATAGATAGAGGTCGACAAATATGGTAAATTTTGGGAAAATACCTATTCTACCGATTAATAAAGGAAGTCTTTTAAAAAAGGTGATTAGAGTAGTAAAAACAGTATTTGATATAATTACCAATAAACTACCGAAAGATATTTCGAATATGGATTCTGTTAATTCAAAGTCTTCTGCTGATGAAATTAGTAGAGTATCAGAAATTTTTCAGAAATATAGAGCGGAAATATATCAGCAAACTTCAGATATTGAAAAGAGCGTATATGATGAAGTAAATTATTATATGGATGAATTATTGCTTTTGCTAGAACAAAAAGAAGATGTTCTACAGAAATATTCAATTCGTACTAAACGAATTGAAAAAAAGATTCAGAAAATTCTGGCAGGTGTAAATGGAAGTATTGATAGAGAATTGGCAAATTATATTTCTTTAGATAATTCTGAATGTAAAGAAATACTTAAAATGATTCCCGGGTCCAAAAAAGATGAGGCTATGTCTGAGTTTACGAAAAACAGTATGAAATTAGTTTTAAATAAGTGCTGTGAAAATATTCGTGAAAGATTGAATGACATTTTTGAGGAATTAGAAGAACAGATTTCTGATAAAATTGAGATTGTTAAGCAGGATATGGAACTAAATATGCATAATATGGAGCAGATTGATACTGAGAATCTGGTTGAACAAACAGCAGTTCTCATGAATGAATCTATTGAGATTATAGCGGTTTGTGATAATATCTGTGAATTATTGGAGGTGTAAAAATGGGTTTTTTTGGTAGTCTTTTCAGAGCAGTGGGAAGAGGACTGGGAAAAGTTGTAGAGAAGGCAGGAGATGTTATTAACAGTGATACTCTTCGATCTGTGGGATGGGACCTTCAGGATAGATGTGCTAAAGATATTTCAAATGAGAAGTCATACGATAAGAATACAGCAAATATTTATTCAACTGAACGTTTGAATGAGATTCTTACGTCATTTTCTACAGGAATCTACAGGCATGCAGATAGCCTCATTCTCAGGTCGATGAGGTCATATTATCCGGCCACACTGTGCCACGGCGGTCGGAAAATCTTATGCCGCGAAAGGTTCTTTACATGAGTAGCATATGATAGGCTTATTGCCCTGGCAAAGCTGCTTCA
>JALETI010000190.1 GCA_022781515.1 Lachnospiraceae bacterium | reverse complement strand
AACGGACAGCAATCAGTACTTTGCTATCCGTACAACCAAGATGATTTCCGAAGAAAAAGCCGCATCAATCCGGCAAAAGCAGGAACAGCTCCGGATGAAACGGAAAATCCGCCGAAGCCGGACCACCGGAACCTACACACCTCCGGCTGGTTCCGTCAATATCAGCATATCTCCCACAGCGGTCGATAAACGTCTCCGGAACAAACGGAAATCCTGATTATATGCCATACGCTAAAATAAGGGGCTGTACAACAGCCCCTTATTTTAAGCATCACATCAGCGGAGCGATTACCTTCAGCACGTATCCCAGAGGTTTTAATTTCCCGTATCCTTTCCAGATGGTTTCCTTTGTAACCTGACGGCACTCTGATAATGTATTCTGAAAGTCCTTTTCGATTTCGTTTATACAGGGCACCTCATACATCCATGTTGCACACTCAAAATGATGATACAGGCTTCTGTAATCCAGATTAATGGTACCGACCACAGCTTCTCTGTCATCACTTACAAATATTTTTGCATGGACAAAACCGGGGGTATATTCAAATATCTGCACACCGGATTCCAGCAGGGCTTCATAATGGGTTTTTGCCAGGGCATAAGGCGCTGCCTTATCCGGAATGCCGGGAAGAATCAGTTTCACATCCACTCCCCGTTCGGCAGCAAACTGCAGAGCTGTCTGCATCTCTCCGTCCAGAATCAGATACGGCGACATAATATGTACATATCGGCTGGCACGGTTCAGAATATCCATGTAAACCCGTTCTCCGACTTTATCATGATCCAGCGGACAGTCTCCATAGGGAATCACATATCCCTTCGCAGATTCCGGCAGCACCTCAGGCTTCTTCAGATAACGGTCAAACTCCGGTTCTTTTTCAAAAAGATTCCACATCTGTAAAAACATCAGGGTAAAACTGCTGACAGCTTCTCCCTTCAGCATAACCGCCGCATCCTTCCAGTGCCCGTACTTTTCAATATGATTGATGTATTCATCTGCCAGATTTACCCCGCCGTTAAATGCCGTATGTCCGTCAATTACCAGAATCTTCCGGTGGTCCCGGTAATTATAAAAAGTGGACATCATGGGCACCAGCGGTGCAAAAACCTTACACTGGATTCCAAGCTTTGTCAGGCGCTTCGGATAATCATGGGGAAGTGTGGAAAATTCACAGGTTCCATCATACATCACCCGTACATCCACGCCTTCCTTTGCCTTCCTCGCAAGGATTTCCAGCATTTTCCCCCACATCAGGCCTTCATCTATGATGAAATATTCCAGAAAAATAAATTTTTCGGCCTGTTCCAGCTGATTCAGTACCTCTTCCCATTTCTGTTCCCCTGTGGGAAAATATGTAACCGTGGTGTTTTTATAAACCGGGTGACAGGAAGTCCGGTTTACATATTTGGCAAGACAGGCCACACCCGGATTTTCTTCCTGCAAGGTTTCCATGACTTCCCTGTTCTGCGGCAGTTCATCCGCTGTCTGTCCGATCAGCTGCTCGATTCTTTTCTTCACTGCCCGATGCCCCATTTCACTCTGGGTATACCAGAACAGCAATGCGCCAAATACCGGAAGCATCATGATCACCACCAGCCATGTGATTTTGGCAGTGGAATCCAGCTCCGAATTCAGCAGGTACAGCACCATGCCTGCAGTAAACAGTACTGTTCCGCCCAGGATATGGGGAAGCAGATTTTCAAACCACTGAAAGATACTGAACAGAGCCGCCAGCTGCAGAAGCAATAACAGGATAACCAGACCCATACGGCTGAAAAGAGCATAAACCAGACCCTTCTGCCCTTTTTTCAATAATAACAGGCCATTGCTTTCACTATTTAATTCCGATGTTTCTTTCATACTTCACCCTCACATTCCCGAACGATTTTATCTGATCGATCTGATTCACCTGTTTTATCAGATTCATCCTCTTTCCTCAGTTCCGCCCGTTTCATCAGGTTTATCCTCTTTCCTCAGTTCCACCTGTTTCCTCAGTTCCGCCCGTTTCATCAGTTCCATCCGTATTATCCGTTTTGTCACCCTGACTTCCTGCGCCTTTCCGTTTTGCCAGATCCAGACGAACCAGCTGATAAAAAGCTGCCATCAGAGGAACACTCAGCATCATACCAATGACACCTCCCAGGCTGCCTCCCACAGTAATAGCTGCTAGCACCCAGATTCCCGGCAGACCAATGGAAGATCCCACAACGCGGGGATAAATCAGATTGTTTTCCATCTGCTGCAGAATGACCAGATAGATCAGAAATCCTGCCGCCTGAATGGGCGATTCCGTCAGAATCATCAA
>JALETI010000172.1 GCA_022781515.1 Lachnospiraceae bacterium | reverse complement strand
TCCGGATTGATCATGGAACTCTGACACTTAACTGTGATGATGATGGGATCCATGCGGATACCGCTCTTTATATAGCAGATGGAACCATAGATGTACAGAAGAGCAATGAGGGACTGGAAAGTGCCATGATTCTGATTGATGGCGGTACAATCCATGTTGTTTCAAGTGATGACGGACTGAATGCATCCGGCGGAGACGGATTTCAGACAGATACCGGTATCAGCCTTGTGATAAATGGAGGAAGTCTGACGGTGGAAGCAGAGGGTGACGGCCTGGACTCCAATGGAAGCTTTTCCATGACAGGCGGTAATGTGTATGTATATGGCACACAAAACGGAGGAAATGGAGCTCTGGATTTAGACCGGGAAGGTGTGATCAGCGGCGGATATCTGGCCGCCGTATCATGCAGTACCATGGAAAGTTCCTTTGGAGACAGTTCCTCCCAGGGCAGTATTGCGACAGCACTTTCCGGCATGGTAACGGGGGAACTGAGTCTGAAGGACCCGGATGGAAACGTACTGATTTCCTGTTCTCCCAACAAACCTTACAGTACGGTACAGATCAGCTGTCCGGAACTGGCTGCAGGAAAAACCTATACATTGTCTGCCGGATCACAGACCGTGGAAATCGTTATGGACGGACTGCACTACGGAGCATTTTCCAATGGCGGAGGCGGCGGAAGAAATAAAGGCGGTATGGGCGGCACAATGCCGGAACGAGGGAGCAAAGGTGACAGAAAACCAGGCATGCCGGGAGAAAAAAATCCGGCTGATGGTAATTCCGGTTCAGAAAATGGAGAACAGATACCGGAGCCCGGTCTGGAAACCGCAGGAAACGAGGTGGGCGAACTGTAACGTCCTGAAAGATAAATGAAGATAGAAAGAAAAGGCTGTTTTGTTTGACAGCCTTTTTCTTTTGATATAGACTAAGAAAAAATAGTGAAAATTGTCAGCTGATTATAGAAAACGGGGAGGTTTTGTATGGGCGATAATATGGCAGAAATAATTGGATTTGCAATCTGGGCAATATGTGGACTGTTTTTCATCCTGTTGGGAATTTACTGTTTCTTTGCAAAAAAAGAGATGGGATTCTGGGCAAATGCCAAGGTTTATCCTGTGAATAATGTGAAAAAGTATAATGCAGCAATGGGAAAACTGTGGATAACCTTCGGAATTGTACTTACTGCAACCGGTTTGCCTTTACTGGATTCGGATCATGCTGCAGGAGTTTTGATCAGTATTGTTGCGGTCATGTTTGAAGTGATATTTCTGATGGTGTTTTATACAACTGTGATTGAGAAGAAATATCGGAAAAAGTAATATAGAGCAGAAGAAGGGAAAGGCTGAAAGAACAATACACTGAAGATTCTGGAAGGAGAAACCCATGGCAGTTATATTGTGAACAGCAGTAAAATTGCAGATCTTATCCGGGATTTCATATATAAGACATAGTGCCCGAAAAAAGTTTAGAAATGATTGGCAAAAACAGTCTCAGGAAGTTCACCGGTTCGGGGAAATTTGGTGTTTCCTGAGACTGTTTTGTTTCATTGTTAAAAGACAATTTCGGGCTTATTATTTGATTTCTTCAATTTTTCCGTACTTCTTGTTATAGCGGCAGTATTTTCCATTTTCAGAAATCAACGCATTGTAGGTACCTGTTTTTAAGTTTTTGATGTAGACGATATTTGTTGCAATCATATAAACCAAAGAAAAATGGTCACTTAAGGAAGAAATCCATTCAAAGGTTTTCTGCTTGCCGTCCGGTGCCAGTACAAGCTGATAATCATCATATTCACTTTTCTTTAACTGGAAATAGTACTTGGTTTTGTCCTTTTTATGGGAAAATACATCCTGTACAATACATTCCTGAAAATGTTTGCTGACAAATTCCTGGAAAGATTCCGGCGTGTAGAGGACATTTGAAACTTCATCATGAATCTTGTCTCCGCGTTCGAGTCTGATTTTGATAATGGATAATGTTTCAATGGCCCAGTTAATGAAAGAATAGTGATTATACTCCTGGGTTTCAAGTAACGTGGAAATTAATTGTTTGGATAAAATTGGGGAAGTTCTGACCTCTTCGTCAAATGATCTGTAATCCATTGTTTTTCTCTCCTCTGGAATAATTTATGGAGTAATTCCATTACTGATTGTTTTACCACCAACTGCATGAAATGCAAGCTCACTATACGGATAAATAGAAAAAAATCTACAATTAACATCGGAAGAGAACAGTCTTCGTCTTCTGGATACTTTGTTGTTACTGTTCAGTGCGCAGATAATGAAATCAAATAGTACTTGAAATAAGAATTCATGTTTCGGTATAATAAATACATGGAGACAATATTTTCTTCCACTCTCGAAAGAGGTCGAAGAAAAAACGAATGCAGATGTGAACGGGACATTCATTATCTTAAGAAAAAGTAGTATGATGGAGACTTTATGGCAAAAATAATTCTAAAGACAACCTTACTGCGGGCCAATCCGGGCGTGGTCAGGCAGTTTATGATAGACGATGAGAGAAGTATTGAAGATCTGCTGAAAACCGTTGCCATTATTCACGGATGGAAGACAGGTGTCACCATGCAGCTGAGCAGGGGGACCGTTTTCATTGGAGGAAAGTCCAGAATCCGGGATAAAATCAGAACAGATCAGGAGTATGTGGTCAGAACTGCCATGGCAGGCGGCAGCGGAAGATATAATCAGCCGACAGGAGATAACAATCCGTTCTGGGAGTTTTATCTGGAAATGGTACCGTCGGAAGGGGAAACGGAGGCTGCACAGGAACCGGCCCTTCTTCGAAGCTACGGAATTCATCTGGTGACAAAAGCCAGAAACATGAGAGAATTCAATGATGTGCATAAAAAACTGAAGAGAGGTTCTGTGTATTATTCGTATTATCTGGATCAGATTGTGCCTGCTGATTATGCAGTGGATGTTACGCAGGTTAATAATCGATTGCTCCGGATTGTATCAAAAGGACTTGGCGGAGTATACGTAAATCATGGTTTTGGACGCAGTTTGCAGGATATATTCGGCAATCACAAGGTTGCCGATCTGAAAATGCTGATCCGCTTCATGAATATTCCCATATCGGAAAACATGCGGAAGGACGATCTGGTCAGCAGCCTGATCCGTTATTTTGACCGGACCGTATTCTGGAAAATGCTTCTGGAAGAAATGTCTCTGAATGAGTATCTGCAATGGAAAGAACTGGTAACGAAGCGGGATATGATTGATCCGTTCCGGGAATACCGTTTTCCCACATTAATGCAGAGTATGATGTGCAATTCCGTTTATGGTGCGAATATTACTTTTCCGGAACCCTTTCTGAATTATTATGAGGACTTTATGACCTGTACCGGAGATGCTGAGCTGATATTGCGTAAAAAAGCAGCGGATGTTCTGAATTTCTGTATAGAATTGTACGGTGTCTTTCCCAAAAAGGTTTTCAGTAAACTGTGCTCTGTCATGTATCCGGATGAAGAACGGCTTTCGGATTTCTGGCAGAAATGGAATGAAGGGTCCATCTGGGGAGCGGAGAAATGGGAGAAACTGGGGCGTGATGTTGTATACGATGCGAGCACAATGGACGAAACAATGGCGGTCTCCATAAAGGATTCCGAACGGTTCCAAAAGGGAATTTTCTTTCTTCCGAATCGGGAGCAGATAAGACAAATCGAAGAATATGGACTGGATTTTTCAGAGAAGGACAGAAATGTGCTGAAGAAGCAAGTGGAATCCATCCTGGGAGAGTATATTTATGATTATCAGCTTGAAGTGATCTGCAGTCTGATCTACTCATATTACCATAATGAAATTCGTGATTCATTTGCCAATTATATAAGTGATGTTCTCAATCTGTATATTCCCAGGTCAATTATTAATAAATTGGAAAAAGAAGCCCGTAAACTGGCGGATGATGTGCGTCTGATCAGTCTTGGCGGCTTTACAAGAAAAGAAATGCGATATATTCAGAAACAGAATCGATAGAAAAAGGAAAGATACATGAATGATACATATAAGCTGAAGCATGCATTGCGTGATTTTAGATTATCCGAGCTGACGGATGGGGCGGAAAATGCGCTGACAGAGCCTTTCAATATGCAGATACAGAGGCAGCAGAATCAGGTAAAAATTTCTTCACGGAGTGGAAAAAGTACAGATATGTATCATATCCATACGGAAATTCTGCTGGATGAAGAATGGGGAGACCTGATTGAAACGCAATGCACCTGCAGGAATTTTGCAAATGATGGCTATACATGTGAACATATTCAGACACTGCTGATACAGTATCTGATGAAACGCGACGGAATTGATTCGTTTAAAGGGACGGTGATTGAGCGGGAATTAATCCGAAAAACCGGAATCCAGACACCGTTTCTTCCGGGGATTCTCCGCCGTACGGATGCTGCATTAAAGGTCATGCTGCAGCAGAATCAGCAGGAGCGGAAAAAAACAGCCAGACCAATCTGGCAGATAAGTCCGATGGATATGCCTGCAATCCGATGCAATGGAACAGAAAAAAATACAGGAAATATCAGAAAGGGATCCGGAAGGAATGCAGCCGGTAAAACTGCAGGAAAACATTTGCAGCATGTTCCGATATCCGTGGAATGTATCCTTCATCCGCGTAATGGACGTATGGCACTGGAAATAAAAGCAGGGCCGAAGCGACATTATGTGATTCGAAAAATCAACAGTCTGCTGGATGCATATATAAGCAATACGGAATATGCTTTTTCCAGTTCCAATACCATTCTGGCAGGCCGGGAGCATTATGAAACAGAATCGGCCCGGATTATGGATTTTCTGTCGGAAATTTATATCAATGCAAAATACAGTGATCAGGAGATGCTCTGCTTTTTCCGCAGCGGTTATGGAAATGAATTAAGGGAAATGTTTCTGAGCGGAAGGGATATGGATGCATTTATGAACCAGATGGAAGGAAGAGAATTACTGGTTTCTTCATCGAAAGGCGATGAGAAATGCCATGTCATGCTGGAACAGAAAGCCGCCCCGATTTCCCTTGTAAAAGAAGCATATGGGGCACAGGTAACTATTCCTGCAGTCACTCTTCTGGGCTGCGGTATTGAAGGAATGTATCTGGCGCAAAATGGAAAAATCATGCGTCTTCCTGCTGAGCAGTGGAAGCCTTATAAAAAACTTGAAAATCTTTCAAAGAATGCAGAAACAATGTATTTACAGGATCGGGATATAGCGGATTTCTGCTATGGACTTCAGGATATGAATCTGGATGCGGGTCAGATTGTTGCGGAAGGCTTTGAAATGACAGCATATCTGCCGGAAAATCCGCAGATAAGGATCTATCTGGATTATCCGCAGGAATTCTGGATTTCCTGTAAAATTATGGCAAGGTATGAGTCTGTAAATCGTGAATATTCGGTTTTTGATCGGAAAAAAGATATTAAAGTACGAAATTTCGAAAAAGAACAGCGTGCAGCAGAGGCAATATGGGGCCATTTCTCTTCTTATGATGACAATGCAGGAGAATTATTTCTGGAATGCGATGAAGACCAGTTGTATGATTTTCTGACAGAGACGATTCCTCAGCTGGCAAAACAGGGAGAAATTCTGATCTCGGATCAGCTGAAAAAACTCCGGGTTCGAAAGGCCGGAGAAATCACGGTGGGAATCCAGGTGGATGCAGGGAATTTGCTGATGTCTCTGCATTCCAATACGATGAATAAGGAAGAAATGATGGAGATTCTTTCCGGATATCGGAAAAAACGTCGTTTTACCAGGTTGAAAAACGGGGAATTTGTTGTAATGGACAACCGGTTCGAAGATACGTGGGAAACGCTGGCAGAGACATTCCGAAATTACGGGAAGAAAAACCCGGAAGCAATGAAGGTTCCGCTGTATCGTGCACTTTATCTGGAAGAAAGCCTGAAAAATCGGGATGAAATCTGTTTTCAGGAAAGTGAAAATTATCTGCAGCTTCTGGATCACGTACGGAACGAGGAAATGCGGAATTATCAGGTGCCCGATTCTCTGAAGGATATTTTGCGTCCTTATCAGGCTGCAGGATATCGCTGGCTCAGGATGCTGAAGGACAATGGATTCGGAGGCATTCTGGCGGATGATATGGGTCTGGGAAAAACCATACAGGTACTGGCATTTCTTCTGGCAGAAAAGGAAAATCATGGGGAAAAGAAAACGCCTCTGACTCTGATTACTGCACCGGCATCTCTGATTTATAACTGGAAACGGGAAATCGAAGTATTTGCACCGGCTCTGAACAGCTGCATCATAGCAGGAACACTTACCGAGAGAAAAAACATTCTCAGAAACATAAAAGGAAATGAACCGGCGGTTTACATTACTTCCTACGACCTGTTAAAAAGGGATATCGGTGAATATGAAGAGATTCATTTTGACTGCCACATTGTGGATGAAGCACAGTTTATTAAGAATCAGAATACACAGGCCGCCAAATCAGTCCGCCTTGTAAACAGTTCCTTCCGGGCGGCACTGACCGGTACACCCATTGAAAACCGGCTCAGCGATCTGTGGAGCATCTTTGATTTTCTGATGCCGGGCTTCCTGTACAGTTACACCCGTTTCCGGGCGGAATACGAAGCGCCTGTTGTTCAGAATCAGGATAAGGAAACCATGAACCGGCTCAGGAGGATGGTTCATCCGTTTATTCTGCGGAGACTGAAGAAAGATGTATTAAAGGATCTGCCGGATAAACTGGAAGAAACGATCACCATCTGTATGGAAAAGGAACAGCGGAAAATCTATGATGCCTATGCAGAACGACTGCGTCTGTATCTGGATAAACAGAGTGATGAAGAATTCCATCAGAGCAAGCTGGAGATACTGGCAGAGCTGACAAAACTCCGTCAGATCTGCTGCGGTCCGGAACTGTTTCTGGAAGATTACCGGGGAGACAATTGTAAAAAAGAGGTTGCTCTGGAACTGATCCGACAGGCCGTTGACGGCGGACATAAAGTACTGCTGTTTTCACAGTTCACCAATGTACTGGATGAATTATGTGCCGGATTGCAGGAAAACAAAACCGGTTATCATCGCCTTGACGGCAGCACGCCCAAAGAAAAGCGTATGGAAATGGTTACCTCTTTTGAAACCGATGATGTGCCTGTATTCTGCATCAGCCTGAAAGCCGGAGGTACCGGTCTGAACCTTACTGCAGCAGATATCGTCATCCACTATGATCCATGGTGGAACCTTGCCGCACAGAATCAGGCAACTGACCGTGCCCACAGAATCGGCCAGACCAACACTGTAACGGTATATCAGCTCATTGTAGAAAAAACCATAGAAGAACAGATCGTAAATCTGCAGAAAACCAAAGCACAGCTGGCAGAGGATATTCTTTCAGGAGAAGGCATCAGCAGCATTCTCATAGATAAAGAAAATCTGATGGAACTGCTTCGTTAGTATATAAATGGTCGCTCACATGGTATGATGTGAAGCGGCCATTTATGTTTTCTGCGAAGTGCGAAGCAAGCGTCGATTTGAATATTAGTGCTGTCTGCGTAAGCAGACATTTCCATTTAGAAGGTATGTAAATTTTAATAGGATTTTAATCCGAAGTCCGATATTTTTTTCCCCATTTAATGTGTTCTGCTATACGCTTTTAATATAAGAAAACGTGTAACTGTTCATCAGGTATTCGCAGTTTTCTTCGAAAATCACCAATTTGGTTAAACGACGGATAGGTAAGGAAAATGGTTGAAACATCATGTGCTATCTATGAATGATGCAGAAACTGATGGAGGTGGGATTATGCAGGATTTTCTTTTACTTGCAGCTTTAATGGCTATATTTGTTTTTGGTTATGTTGTCATGAAAAAACTGGATTGTGTTCTGGAAGACAACCGGAAGGCCCAGGAACTTCCTGTATCTGAGAAAAACAGTCATCCTGTCAATTCTTCCGATTCTCCTGAGATCGACAGACTTTTGAAAAATACTGCCATCTCAGGAAAATTGCATTATCGTGTCTGAAAAGGGAAATTCTATTTCATCCGGCGGACTGCACGACAGAATTATACGACATCTTCCACAATTGAGTGATTTTACTCTGTTAATCCCTTGAACATTTCTCGGCATCGATTGCCAGAACAAACATCAATGCATGCAGAGCGTTTTGCGGATCTGCTATATCAATCACGTATGTATCCGTCATGTGAAACAGTTCCTTGCTGATGGATGCTACCAGACAGTTTTGCGGGTCCATAATGGTATAATCCCATTCCCAGAATGAGCCTTCAATGTGCCAGCCATTGTAATCAATATCATATCGTGGATGGAAGAAAGAAAGTTCCTTG
>JALETI010000171.1 GCA_022781515.1 Lachnospiraceae bacterium | reverse complement strand
ATGGTTTTGATTCTGGGATATGTATCATTTACCAGGATGACGACAGACCTTCTTCCAAGCCTGGAATTACCCTATGCGATTGTTATTACAACGTATCCGGGAGCCAGTCCGGAAGAGGTTGAAAGTGCGGTTACGATTCCAATTGAAGAATCCATGGCCGTTATCAGCAATATTGAGAATGTTTCATCGATTTCCAATGAAAATTATTCCATGGTTATTCTGGAGTTTGCAGAAGATACCAATATGGATTCGGCTTCTCTTGATATGCGGGAAAGTCTCGATCAGCTGGAATCTACCTGGACAGATGAGATGATCGGAAGTCCGATTATTATGAAATTGAATCCGGATATGATGCCGATCATGATCGCAGGCGTTGAGAATGAGAATTATGACGATGCTCTGGATCTGACCACTTTTGTTAACGAAGAGATTCTTCCGGAACTTCAGAGTGTAGAAGGTGTGGCATCCGTATCCACAAACGGAGAACGGAAGCAGAGTGTGCAGGTTATTCTACGTCAGAATAAGATCGATGCGGTGAATTCCAGGATTCACAATGCATTGGACGGAACCTTTGCAGATGCGGAAAAAGAAATCAGAGATGCCCAGAAGGAACTGGATGACGGCAAAAAACAGATGGAAGATGCCCAGAACCAGCTTTCCGAACAGAAAGGGGATGTTTCCTCTCAGATTGGTTCTGCCCAGAGTCAGCTGACATCTCAGCAGACGGAACTTCTGAAAAGCCAGATTGATCTGGAAAATCAGCTGAAAGAGGCGAAGAAGACGCTGGAAGAGCTGCAGTCCAGAAGAACCGAACTTGTAAATCAGAAAAAAGAACTGGAAAATCAGAGAAAGGAGCTGGAATCAAATCTGACTTCCCTGAAAGCACTTCCTGCACAGCTGGAAAGTGTGAACCAGGCAATTTCCCAGCTTGAAGAAGCAGAAAAACAGCTGCAGACGGCCAGAGATGGATTACATACTCTGAATCAGACAAAGGAACAGCTGAATCTGGCACTGCAGATGGCTTCTGATGCCGATAAACCTGCAATTCAGGAACAGATTCAGGCCGTGGATGTACAGATTGATGCAGTGCAGAAGGGACTTGCCCAGATGGGTATGACTTCTTTCACTGATGAAGATTTTGAAAAGAAGCTGGCAGAACTGGATTCTCAGCTGGCAGAACTGAAATCAACCAGAACACAGCTGCAGGAAGCAGTTGACTCCATGGATGCCAATATTTCTGCAATTCAGGACGGAATTGCTCAGATTAACAGCGGTATTGTTCAGCTGGATAATGGTCTGAAACAGCTGGATGATGCAATTGCACAGCTTCAGGATGGAATCCGGCAGATGGAAACTGCACTGGAGCAGATTCAGGCTGGTAAACTGTCTCTGACAGATGGACTTTCCCAGTTAAATGCCCAGGGAATCAGCGGTACCATTGATATGGCAACAGGTATTGCCCAACTGAACCTTGGTCTGTCACAGCTGGAAAGCGGCCAGAAACAGCTGGATGATGCAAAGCAGCAGCTGGAGGATGGAAAGAATACAGCATATGAACAGGCTGATATGAATAATATCCTGACCCTTGATCTGATTCGTCAGCTTCTGACAGCACAGAGTTTTTCCATGCCTGCCGGCTACGTAACAGAAGAAGGTATCCAGTACCTGATTCGAGTGGGTGATAAGGTTACTTCCACCGAAAGTCTGGAAGATCTGATTCTGATGGATATGCATATGGATGGTGTGGATCCCATCCGACTGTCCGATGTGGCAGATGTTGTCATCAACGATAATTCCGATGAAGTTTATGCCAATATCAACGGTCATGCAGGAATTGCATTTACCATGGAGAAACAGACCGGATACTCCACCGGTGATGTCTGTGATAACATACTGGAACGATTTGATAAACTGGAAAAAGAATATGACGGTCTGCATTTTATTACACTGATGGATCAGGGCATTTATATTGATATCATTGTAAAATCGGTTCTGCAGAATCTGCTGTACGGTTCCGTACTGGCTATTCTGATTCTGATATTTTTCCTGAAGGATTTACGTCCTACATTTATCGTAGCGTGCTCGATTCCCCTTAGTGTGCTGACCTGCATTGTATTGATGTATTTCAGTAATATCAGCCTGAATGTTATCTCTCTGTCCGGTCTGGCACTGGGTATCGGTATGCTGGTGGATAACTCCATTGTAGTAATTGAAAATATTTACCGTATGCGCAGAGAGGGGGTTCCGGCCAAGCAGGCAGCAGTAGAAGGGGCCGGTCAGGTGGCAGGTGCAATCATTGCATCCACATTGACCACCATCTGTGTATTCCTGCCGATTGTGTTTACCGAAGGTCTGACGAGACAGCTGTTTGTCGATCTGGGGCTTACCATTGCCTACTCACTGATTGCCAGTCTGGTTGTGGCCATGACGCTGGTTCCCATGATGAGTTCCCGTATGCTGAAGAAATCCAAAGAGAAACCACAGCCATTACTGGATCGTGTACAGGAGATTTATGGCAGGATGATTCGCTGGTGTCTGCGGTTTAAGCCGGTTGTTCTGATCGGTGCGCTGGCATTTCTTCTGATCAGCGGTGTGCTGGCTGTTTCACGAGGTACAGCTCTGATTCCTGCCATGGACAGTAATCAGGCTACGGTTACGATTTCCGTGGCGGATGATAAATCACTGTCTGATCTGGCGGCTGTTTCCGATCAGGTGACAGAGAGAATTCTGGAAATTTCAGATATCAGTGATGTGGGTACCATGGCCGGTACCAGCGGTGGTTCCATCAGTATGAGCAGTATGATGGGAGGCGGATCCGGTAATTCAGCCACTATGTACCTGATTCTGAAAGAGGATGCAAAATTAACCGGAGATGCATTGAAACAGGAAATTCTGGACCGCACAGCTGATCTGGACTGTACTGTGGATGTGAATACAGAAACTATGGATATGTCAGCATTGTCTGCCAGCGGTATTTCCATTCGCGTAAAGGGGCGTGATCTGGATAATCTGAAAACCACCGCGGAAGAAATTGCAGCCATTCTGGAAACAGTGGAAGGTACAGATGAAGTATCAGACGGTATTGAAGAAACCACTCCGGAACTGCGATTGACCGTGGATCGTGAAAAAGCCATTGAATACGGACTTACAACCGCACAGGTGTATCAGGCGGTGGCTAAGGAAATGGCAGCGGCCTCATCTTCCATGAAACTATCAACTGATACATATGACTATGATGTATATGTAATTGATGGGGAACAGGAAGAACTGACCCGGGATAAGATTCGTGCAATGACCATTACCGGTAAAGATAAAGATCAGAAAGATGTGGAAGTGCGCCTCAGCGACATCGTAACATTTTCTGATGAGGAAGGTCTGAATTCCATTTCCAGAAGCAATCAGACCCGTTATCTGACCGTATCTGCATCCATTGCAGATGGCTATAATATCGGTCTTGTGTCCAATGATGTCAATAAAGCGATGGAGGATTATGAAGTACCTGCCGGCTGCAGCTGGGAAATGGCAGGTGAAGATGAAACCATTAATGAAGCATTTAGCCAGATCGGGCTGATGCTGGTGCTGGCACTGGCATTCATGTATCTGATTATGGTGGCCCAGTTCCAGTCTCTGCTGTCTCCTTTTATCATTATGTTTACTATTCCTCTGGCGTTTACCGGCGGTTTATTCGGTCTTTGGATTACAGGCAGTGAAATCAGCATGATTGCTCTGATCGGTTTTGTCATGTTGTCCGGTGTTATTGTCAACAATGGTATTGTAATGGTGGATTACATCAATCAGCTCCGATATGCAGGTATGGAGAAAAAAGAGGCAATTGTGGAAGCCGGCATGACCCGTCTCCGTCCGATTCTGATGACGGCGCTGACCACTGTACTGGCCATGTCAACCATGGTATTCAGCAAGGATATGGGTGCTGCCATGGGCAAACCCATGGCGATTGTAACAGTAGGCGGTCTGCTTTACGGTACCTTGCTGACGCTGTTTGTGGTACCTTGTATTTATGATATTTTTAACCGAAACAGAGAACTGAAGGATCCTCTGGCAGAAGCAGAAGAGGACTGGTAAGAAAAGATGGTCACATTGGAAATGAAAGAGAAAGAAAATAACAGAGATTACAGTTATCTGAATCCCACATCTGCCAAAGTGATTGCATTGTATGGTGCAGTTGGCGCCCTCCTGAAGGAGGGTGCCGATGCATCACAGCTGAAGGTGGCCGATATTGCATCACGGGCAGGCATCGGAAAAGGAACTACCTATGATTATTTTAAATCAAGGGAGGAACTGATTGTTAAAGCCATGCTGTATCAGATTGCGGAAAACCTGAGAGCTATCTGGGAAAAAGTAGATGCTGAAGAAAACTTTCAGAATAAGGTTTACACTTTTCTGGATCAGGTTTTTAACAGCTCCTGTGAAGAAAACTGCCTGATTCGCCAGCTGCTTCCTGTTTTTTCGGGTGGGGGAAACATGCCGGTTCGGTTCCGTGAAGAATTGAAAAAATGCGGATCTCCCATTCGCGAAATGAAGAAAATAACAGATTTATTATATAAAAGTGCTGTCAGAGAAGGCCTTTGCAGCGGAGCTCTTTCGGAGTATTACGTGCAAACAGCAATTTTCAATCTGCTGATCTCCTACGGCATCTACAGACATCCGGGAGGGTGTCCGGAGGAAGAGATGCCGCCGGATGAGGAAGAAGTAAAGAAGAGACTTTATGAAAATCTGATCTACATGCTGCGGTGATGCCAATGGTATGAAGGGCATATCTGGAAAGTACATTGGAAAATACCCGATCAACCAATTGACAATTTTATGGTGGTTGTTATAATAGCTTTGGCAGACAGGATATCCGTCTGACTACATAATTGCGCTGTATTCAAGGAAGAAACAGCAGCAGGAGGTAATATGTATCAATTCAAAAACAAAACACAGAAAATGGTATTGACCGCTGTTTTTGCGGCAATAATCATCCTCATGGCCAACGTACCCTTTCTGGGCTATATTAATCTTGGCTTTGTGAGCGCAACCACCATTCACATCCCGGTCATCATCGGGGCTGTCTTGCTGGGACCTTCATCCGGAGCCTTTCTCGGTTTCATATTCGGTCTGACCAGCTGTCTGAAGGCTACCTTTCAGCCGAACCTGACATCCTTTTGTTTTTCACCCTTTTCGCCCATCGGTGACGGTAATTTTTTCAGTCTGATCATCTGTTTTGTACCCAGAATCCTGATCGGTATCGTGGCATATTATGTATTTGCCATGCTGATGAAGGTACTTGGAGGCAAACGTCGTATGAAAGAATCTGTGGCCCTTCCCATTGCGGGAATTGCAGGTTCCATGACCAATACCATACTGGTTATGGGAGGAATCTACATCTTTTTCGGTGCACAGTATGCAGAGGCTGCCAATATTGCAGGTGCTCTTTATGCCGCGATTATGGCTGTTGTAATCGGAAACGGAATTCCGGAAGCCATTGTATGCGCCGTACTGGTCACACTGATTGGAAAAGCATTGCTCCATTTTATCGCGGCACAGGAGTAGAATCATTCCTTCCTTTTAAGTGCGGCACAGGAGTAGAATCATTCCTTCCTTTTAAGTGCAGCACAGGAGTAAAAATCATTCCGCATCGGGAAAATACACAGTATTTTCAAGTTTGTCCCTGAACAATTAATTTATATATTGAACATGTCTTTTGCAGCCGGCAATCCATGGAAGCTTTCGGTATGAAGTACGGCATTGAGAACAGCCTGTTTCATAACCCGGGATGCCAATGTGCCTACCACATTGATATCCGCTTCCAGATTGCCGGCTGAAAGTGCATATATGGTATCTCCATCGTTCATGGTATGAACCGGTCGAATGGAACGGGCATAGCCG
>JALETI010000153.1 GCA_022781515.1 Lachnospiraceae bacterium | reverse complement strand
GAAGCGCTGACTGGAAATGTGATACGAAGCGTTGATTGGAAATATAACCCGAAACGTTGACTGGAAATATGATACAAATATGAAACGATTGACATTAGAATCTTTTTTAAAACAGAGCCATCCGTCTGCCATGCAGAAGGTGTTTCTTGTTCTATCTATGAGTCTTCCGGCGATTCTGGCCCAGCTGACCTCCATTGCCATGCAGTATATTGATGCAGGCATGGTGGGAAGTCTTGGAGCAGCGGCAACCGGTGCCATTGGTCTGGTTTCTTCCACCACATGGCTGATGAACGGTATGTGTGTTGGCATGTCATCCGGTTTTTCCGTACAGGTAGCCCAGCTGGTGGGAGCAGGGAGAAAAAGTGAGGCGGCAGATGTGCTGCGCCAGGCATTAAAGATCCTGTTTTGCTGCAGTTTCCTGTTGATGGTATTCTGCATCAGCATCAGTTGTGGTCTTCCGGTTTTTCTGGGAGCTGATGAGGCAATCCGGGAGGATGCCAGCCGATACTTTTTCATTTATGCATGTGGTCTTCCTTTTGCACAGATACGACAGCTGTCCGCTGCCATGATGCAGTGCAGCGGAGATATGAAAACACCCAGCGTGCTGGCAGGAATGGTATGTGTGCTGGATGTGATTTTTAATTATTTTCTGATTTTCCCCACCCGTACTGTGGCTGCAGCCGGACTGGAACTGACGGTTTTCGGGGCCGGACTGGGAGTGGAAGGTGCTGCTTTGGGGACTGCACTTTCTGAAGTTGTGATCGGTTTGCTGATGCTGTATTTTACGGCAATTCGTTCTCCAATTCTGAATCTTCGCAGAAAGGGAGATTGGAAATTAAAGAAAAAAACCGTTGTTACTGCTGTAAAAATTGCGGTTCCCATGACACTGGACCACATTTTTCTGTGCAGTGCCTATGTGGCAGGAACCCTTTTGATCGCTCCGCTTGGTACGGTGGCAGTGGCAGCCAATTCTCTGGCGGTTACGGCAGAAAGCCTCTGCTACATGCCCGGGTATGGCATCGGATCAGCTTCCACGGCAATTATCGGCCAGACCCTCGGTGCGGAAAGGCTGGATCTGACCCGATCTTTTTCCCGGCTGACAGTGCTTTTGGGGATGGTGCTGATGGGTTTCACCGGTATGATCATGTTTGGGATAGCACCGGTGGTATTTCAATTTCTGACCACAGACAGTACAGTTGCATCCCTGGGAACTCAGATGCTGCGGATCGAGCTGTTTGCGGAACCGCTTTACGGTGCTTCCATCTGTTGTGCAGGTGTATTCCGGGGAGCAGGAGATACCCTGTTTCCCAGTATCATGAATCTGGTCAGCATGTGGGGAGTACGGATTCTGCTGGCATTTTTCCTGATTCCTGTTTTGGGTTTAAAAGGATACTGGATTGCCATGACGGTGGAACTGTGCTTCCGGGGACTGATTTTTCTCTTCCGACTGAAATACGGCAGGTGGATGAAACGGGTACTGTAAGCAGGTGGATGAAACAGATTCCGTAATCAGAATAAGCTCGTCAGATCTCAAATTTTTATCCCCCACGGGGGCTTACGCCGTTCCGGGTATCGTGATAAAATGAATTCATAATAATTCATGAGAACAGGAGAACAATTTCTGTTCCGGAGAAGGGTTCGTTTTATTTAAAGAAAAAGGGGGAAACCATTATGCATATGGCAGATGCACTTCTGGCTCCGGGCGTTGCAGCAGTGATGTATGCTGTTTCCGGTGCAGCAGCGGGAGTTTCAATCAAAAAATTAAAACTGGAAGATGAAGCAGAAAAAATTCCGGTGATGGGAGTCATGTCTGCATTTGTATTTGCAGGTCAGATGATCAATTATACCATTCCGGGAACCGGATCCAGCGGTCATATGTGCGGCGGCATGCTGCTGTCGGCAATTCTCGGTCCCTATGCAGGGTTCTTATCCATGATCGTAATTCTGGCAATTCAGGGCTTATTCTTTGCTGACGGCGGTCTGATGGCACTGGGTGCCAATGTCTGGAACATGGCATTTTACGGGTGCTTCCTGGGGTATTTCCTGATTTATCGCCCGATCGTGAAAAGTAAACTGGGAAATACGAAGCTGAGACTGATGGCGGCATCTGTACTGGGATGTATCCTGACCCTTCAGCTGGGCGCCTTCTCAGTATGCATCGAGACCTTTGCATCCGGTATTACCGAACTTCCTTTCGCAGCATTTGCCGGTCTGATGCAGCCGATTCATCTGGTAATCGGCCTGATCGAAGGTCTGATCACAGCGGCTGTTCTGGTATTTATTTATGAAACAAGACCTGAAATTCTGGAAGTGGTCGGTAAAGAGGATACGGCTCAGAGTAAATGGTCCCTGAAGAAAACAGCACTGACACTGGGTGTGATGGTACTGCTGATCGGCGGCATTGGTTCTCAGTTTGCCAGCAGCAATCCCGATGGTCTGGAATGGTCCATGTTTGGAAATAAAGAAAGCGGCTATTCGGAAAATATGGGGCTGGATGAAGAAGATTACGGTATTTCCAGTGCTGTATCCGAATCCTTTGGACGCTTTCAGGAGAAAACCTCCTTCCTTCCGGACTATGCATTTTCATCGGATGGAGAGAATCCGGCCGGTACCTCCGTATCCGGTATTCTGGGTTCTGTTATTGTAGCAGGTCTGGCGGTTGCTCTTTGTTATCTGGGAGGATTCTTCCGCAAAAAAAGAGCCGGAGCCTGACGTACAGAAGTCGATTCCGCAGGCGTTGATTTGGCGCCGGATCCGGTTTACGGAGTAAATATTTTCCAAATAATACGAGTTCGTAAAGAATTGAATAAGATAATCTGAAAAGGCGAAGCATGAACTCATGCTTCGCCTTAACGTGGATTAGGGAGAAAGTCTTTCGAAGTGTGTGTTCCTGTGATATAATAAGATAAAAAAGAATGAGGAACAAAACGAGAAACAAAACGATCAGACAGGGGGAAGAAAAATGGATCAGATGACATCATCCATGCTGGAACTGGCCAATATGGATCTTCTGGCGAAGATGGATTCGCCGATACACAGAAGGCATCCGGCAGCAAAACTGCTGGTAACGATACTTTATATTTTTGTGGTGGTATCCTTTCCGAAGGATCGGCTCAGCGCACTGATTCCCATGGTTTTTTATCCGGTTATGCTGTTTCAGTTAAGCGGAATTTCCATGAGAACCTGTTTTTATAAGCTGCGGTTTATTCTTCCGCTGCTCTGTGCAGTGGGTATCTGGAATCCGCTGCTGGACCGGGAGGCGGTTCTGACCATCGGTGCACTGACCATCACAGGAGGGATGCTGTCTTTCCTGACGCTGCTGCTGAAAGGGGTATTTTCCCTGATGGCCTCATTCCTTCTGATATCCACCACCGGTATTGAGCAGATCTGCTATGCCCTCAGTATTCTGAAAGTGCCGGATCTTCTGGTTACACAGATTCTGATTACCTACCGGTATATCAGCCTGCTGCTGAAGGAAACAGGAACCATGATGAATGCCTATTCCATGCGGGCACCGGGACAGAATGGTCTGCATTTTTCTGCATGGGGATCCTTTGTGGGACAGCTGCTGATCCGCAGTATGGATCGGGCGCAGAATCTGTATCAGAGTATGCAGATGCGAGGATTCCGGGGCAGTTTTTACTATGCCAGAGAAACCGCATTCGGTTTGGCGGATATGTTATACATAATCATCTGGGCAGTTGTATTTTTGATTCTGAGAATGTTTGATCTGTCGGAGCTGATCGGCGGATTGTTTCTATAAAAATTGGAGGAGAAACCATGATACAGATAACGGATGCATCCTTTGGTTACGACAAGGAGCATAAAATAATATCCAACCTGACTCTTTCCATTGCTGAAGGAGAGCGGGTTGGTCTGATCGGCGCAAACGGAGCCGGTAAGTCCACCCTTTTGAAAATGCTGACCGGTCTGGTGGGGCATGAAGGCAGTATCAGAATCTGCGGGCTGGAGGTGGAGAAAAAGAATCTTCCGGAAATCCGGAAAAGTCTGGGTTTTGTGTTCCAGGATTCGGACAGCCAGCTTTTTATGCCCACGGTGTATGATGATATTGCATTTGCTCCGCGAAACTATGGGATGTCAAAGGAAGAAGTGGAAGATCGTGTCAATGAGGCACTGGAACGGACAGGGATTGCATACCTGAAATATAAGGAAAATTACAAAATGTCCGGCGGGGAAAAGCGTATGGCCTGCATTGCCACTATTCTGGCCATGAAGCCGAAAATCATTCTGATGGATGAGCCCTCCATTGCACTGGACCCCTTTAACCGGCGGACACTGATCAACAACCTGAATCAGCTGCCGGAAACAAAACTGATCGCTTCCCATGATCTGGACATGATTCTGGATACCTGCGAC